>NZ_FR886642.1:0-153324 GCF_000436575.1 Clostridium sp. CAG:265 | reverse complement strand
TGGAGTTCCTATACCTGGCAATGTAATAGGAATGGTTATATTATTTTTATTATTGTATTTAAAAGTAATAAAGGTAGAACAAATAAGCACCATTTCTAACTTTTTCTTAGAGCATTTGGCATTTTTCTTTATACCTGCTGGAGTAGGTTTAATATCATCTTTTTCAGTAATAAAAAATATATGGTTACAGTTATTAATTGTATGTTTTGTAACAACTGCAATTACTATGATATGTACAGGACTAGTAGTTCAAAAAATAGCTAATAAAAAAGAAGGTGATAAAGATGGAAAGCTTAATTAATAATATGCTTTTTGGGGTGGTTATTTCTCTTATAGCATTTGAATTGGCATTAATTATTAGAAAAAAAACTGGAATAGTATTATTAAATCCACTTTTAGTATCAATAATAATGGTAATAGTATTTTTGTTATTATTTAATATAGATGTAGAAATATACAATGTAGGTGGAGATTTCATTAATATGTTCTTAGGGCCTGCAACGGTTGTACTTGCAGTACCTCTTTATAATCAATTGGATAATTTAAAAAGATATGCTGTTCCAATAGTAGTAGGAATTTTTATTGGTACTATTATAGGTGTAATATCAATTATTATATCTTGTGTAGTGTTTGATTTAAATGAAGAAATAATAGCCTCTCTTTTACCTAAATCTGTAACTACACCCATAGGAATTGAAATATCAAGTCAATTAGGCGGTATCATACCTATTACAGTATTGGCAATATTAATAACAGGAATTATTGGAGCTGTCATAGCACCAATAGTATGTAAAGTATTTAAGATAAAAAATCAAGTTGCCATTGGAGTAGCAATTGGAACGTCATCTCATGCTTTAGGAACAACAAAGGCTTTAGAAATGGGGGAAATAGAAGGAGCAATGAGTAGTCTTTCCATAGGTGTTGCTGGAATTATGACTGTTTTTATAGCACCAGCTACATATCAATTATTTATTAATTTAATTACATAAACACTTTATTAGTTAAATTTAGTATAGCTATAGTTAAGAAGTTACAACTGAAAAGGTAAAATGTTAATTCCCTTTGCTAAGTAAATTAAGCTTCGCTTAGGTAAATTAGTTTGTAGCTTTGCTAAACTAATAAATAAGCGAAGTGATATTTACGACTTAACTTAGCTATTTATGTTGACTTAATTAAGTGCATAAGAAAAGCAATATGCACTGTTTGATTTTTAAAGTATGTCTTCTAAGCTATATTTTGAAAATTCTTTAATGAATTTTTCAAGAGAGTTAGAAATAATGTATTTAAGTTTACAACCACCAGTCATTAATGGGCAGTTTTCTGGATTATTAAAACATTCAACAATATTTAAATTGTCTTCTGTAATTTTAAGTATTTCCCCTAGATTTATATCTTTAGGCTCCATTCCTAGTTTTAAACCACCACCACGCCCTTTGATGGAAATAACATAATTTGTTTTTGCTAGCTTATGAATTATCTTTTTTAAGTGATGTTCAGAAATATCTAAAGCATTAGCTAATTCCTCAACAGTAGCTAAGGAATCTTTTTTATCTGCTAAATAAATAAGAGCTCTGAAAGAGTAATCAGTAAATTTTGAAAGTTGCATATATAGTCCTCTTTTCTTTTGCTAATAAGTATTATTTTATCAAAAAATAATGTAAAATAAAATGTGCATTTCAATTGAACATTTTATTCTCTTATGATATATTATTTATAGAATAAATGCAAAAATATTATTTAGATAAATGGAGGTACATATAATGATAACTAAAGATATGACAATTGGTGAAGTAATAAAGATGAAAGCAAATGCACCTGAAATATTAATGGGCTTTGGTATGGGGTGTGTAGGATGTCCATCAGCACAAGCTGAATGTATTGAAGATGCAGCAGAAATTCATGGAATAAACTTAACAGAATTATTAGAAGCATTAAATAAATAGTATAAGTATAGTAATAAACTCACAGAAGATATTTTCTGTGAGTTTATTTTTTTTAGAAAGTGTTGACAATTAATGTAATGAGTATATACTGTATATATAGAATATATACAGTAATGACTTTAAATACAGTTGGAAAAGAGGTAATTATGAGAATAGTTATATCAAATAGTTCAGGGATTCCTATATATGAACAAATAAAGGAAGGAATTAAAAGTTCTATTCTTTCAGGTGAATTACAGGAAGGGGAAATGCTTCCTTCTATAAGGCAATTGGCTAAAGAATTAAAAGTTAGTGTAATAACCACCACTAGAGCATATAATGATTTGCAATATGAAGGATTTGTAACAAATGTTCAAGGAAAGGGATGCTATGTACTAGCTCAAGATAACGAGATGTTAAAAGAACAGCAACTTAGAGAAATAGAAGAATGCTTTGAAAAAGCTATTGTGGCAGCTAAAAGGGCGCAGCTTAGCAGAGAAGAATTAAAAAATATGTTGGATTTTATCTTAGAGGAGGAAAGTTATGAATAATGTATTAGAGATAAACAACATTACTAAGGATTATAAAAAGTTTAAAATAGATAATATATCTTTTAATTTGCCAAAGGGGTATATTATGGGCTTTATAGGTGCTAATGGAGCAGGAAAGACTACTACTATTAAGCTTATATTAAATATGATAAAGAGAGACTCTGGAGAAATAAAGGTTTTTGGCCTTGATAATATAAGAGAGGAAGAAAGGATTAAGGAGCAAATTGGTGTAGTATTTGATGAATGCTATTACTTAGAAGATTGGACTCTAAATGATGTTGAAAAAGCTGTAAGTATATTTTATAAGAATTGGAACAGCAGCATATATGAAAAGTATTTAAAGGAATTTAACTTAGCTAGAGATAAGAAAGTTAAAGATTTGTCTAGAGGAATGAGAATGAAGCTGATGATAGCAGTGGCCTTTTCTCACGAAGCAAAGCTTTTAATCTTAGATGAACCTACTAGTGGTTTAGATCCAGTGGCCAGAGATGAATTTTTAGATATCTTAAGAGATTATATAGAAGATGAAGAAAAAAGCGTAATATTTTCTTCACATATAACTTCTGATATAGAAAAAATAGCTGATTATATAACTTATATAAATAATGGCAAGATTATTTTTACAGGAGAAAAGGATGAGTTTTTAGAGAAATATTGCATTATCAAGGGTGGAAAAGAAGATATCACAGAAAGCCAGAAGAAAGAAATCATTGGCTTAAGAATCCATAGCACAGGTTTTGAAGGGCTTATTGAGCTTAAGAAAGCTGTAGGGTTCTCCAGCAAGGTAATTATTGAAAAAGCATCTCTTGATGAAATTATGATTTATATGAATAAGGAGGCCATGTAATAATGGAAAAAGTTTGTAAGTTTGCAAAATTAGATTTATTTATGGTAAAGCCATATTTGAAGAAGTATATGCTATTATTATTTGCAGTATCTATTCCAGTAATAATAACCACTAAAAATATATATATGATGTCATTTATAGCTATGTTTTATGGTGTAATAATGGTAAGCTATCCTTTTGCCTTAAGTGAAAAAAATAATATAGAGAATTTTTATGGTACCTTGTCATTAAAGAAGCGAAATATTGTTAATGGAAGATATATCTTTACTTTAGGGACAATGATATTTTTTACTATACTTTCTTATATTATTATGATAGTTGGAAATGTGATTTTAAAACAAGGCTTGGAGTATAGTGAACTATTATTTGTTTTAGTAACAGGTTTCTTTATGTCACTTATATTAGTGTCATTACAGCTTCCAGCATATTTTAAATTAGGATATACTAAAGGAAAGATTTTCACTTATGTACCTTTTTTTGTCATAGCAATAGGAGTTCCTCTTCTTGGGAGTTTAATGGGAGAATCTACAGAAAAATTTAAAGCAATAGCAGCATATATAGAAAATAATCCAGTTATGGTCAGCATTTTCTTAATATTATGTGGCTTATTAATATTTGAAATATCTAATATAGTATCACAAAGGCTATATATAAATAGAACTGCATAAAAAAGTATATGGTGAAAACTACCTTGTAACTTTATAATTGAAGCAAGGCTATATCAAATTAGGGTATTGTATAAAGAAATATTGACATTAAAAAAATAGTGAGATATATTGAGGAATATAGAGAGAGTCTGTATTCCTTTTTTTATTTTATAAAAGGAATATATGATTAGTGGAGGATTTGTATGGACGATAAATATGAAGTTAATTCAAGAATATTTAAAGCTTTAAGTGATGTGAATAGATTAAAGATCATTGACTTATTATCATATGAGGAGAAATGTGGATGCAAGATATTAGAACATTTTAATTTTACTCAACCTACATTATCACATCATATGAAAGTGTTAATAGAATGTGGATTGGTGGAAGCAAGAAAGTGTGGAACTTGGAATTATTATAAAATAAGCAATGAAAGTGCTAAGGAACTTATTAAATTTATCAAATCTATCACTAATAAAGACAATGATATTAATGGCAGTGAAATAGAGCAATAGCAGAAAACTTCAGTTATAGCTGGGGTTTTTATTATTTATTCATGAAAACTTATAGATTGACACTATATAGATAGTCATTTATATTAAATATAGATGAATATCTATATTTAGGAGTAGAGTTAAGATGAAAAAGATAGATTTAACTAAGGGAAAAGTAATAAATGTACTAACGGTGCTTGCACTACCAATAATGGCAACTTCACTTTTACAATTCACCTATAATCTTATTGATATGCTTTGGGTTGGTGCATTGGGAAGTGATGCAGTAGCTAGTGTGGGATCATCAAGTTTTTTTGTAGGTCTAGGCTATGCAATAAATTCAATGGTGGTAATAGGGACTACCATAAAACTTGCACAAGCTATTGGCAGGAAAGAAACTGAAAAAGAAAAGGAATACATTAATGCTGGGTTAGTTATAAATTTAATAATAGCATTAAGCTATGGCTTATTATTGATATTTTGTGGAAAAATATTTATAGACTTTTTAAATTTAAATAATACTATAGTAGAAAGAAATTCATTTTATTATTTAGCTATTAATGGACCAATTTTATTTTTTGGATTTTTTAATATGCTATATTCTAAAATTATAGGAAGTTATGGCAACAATAAAATAGCATTAATTATAAGTGCCATAGGAATTGTTTCAAATATAATATTAGATCCAATATTCATATATATATTTAATATGGGGGTATCAGGAGCTGCTTTGGCAACCTTGGTAGCTAATATTATCATGTTTTTATTATATAGAAGAAAATCTATGAGCTTTTTAAGATATTATAGAGGTGTTAAATTAGATTTTGTAAAAGTTAAAGAAATTTGTGTCTTAGGAATTCCAATGTCTTTCCAAAGAGTATTATTTACCTTGATAAATATAGTTTTGGCAAGAATAATTGGTGGTTTTGGTGCAAATGCCATAGCAGCTCAAAAAATTGGTCTGCAGATTGAATCTATAACATATATGGTGATAGGTGGGCTTCATGGAGCTATATCAAGTTTTGTAGGACAAAACTTTGGTGCAGGCAAATATAATAGGATTAAGGAAGGATATAAAACAGCATTAAAATTAGGTATACTTTATTCTCTAATGATGGTATTTGTATTTGTCTTTTTAAATAGGCCCATAATTAAGCTTTTTATTAGTGAAAATGAAACTATAATAATTGCAGCTGATTATTTAAGGATAGTGGCTTTTTCACAAATATTTAGCACTATAGAAACTATATCCAATGGAACATTTACAGGTCTTGGATTACCGAAGATACCATCACTTATAAGTATTGTCTTTACAGCATTAAGAATACCTATGGCTTTGATGTTTGTAGGAAGATTTGGTATAAATGGAGTATGGATGAGTATTTCCATTTCAAGTATATTAAAAGGTATAACATCATACATTATGTACTTGATCGTTGTTAAGATGAAGTTATAGTTTTATAAGTATTTGACCAGATAAATTTAATAGATTATATTAGATATAATTATAGAGAATTTAAGGAAGGAATATAAAAAATGTTAAAGAAAATTAAAGAGTTATTTATACCACAGCAACTTTTAAAAGGAAATTGTGGTATAGAGCGAGAAATGTTAAGAGTTGATAAAAATGGATATTTATCATTTACAGATCATCCAGGGATATTTGGAGATAAAGTTTTAAATCCTTATATAACTACAGATTTTTCAGAGAGTCAGGTGGAAATAATAACTCCTGCCTTAGATAAAATAGAAGAAACATATAGTTTTTCAAAGGCACTTTATGACATAGTAGCTTTAGAGATAGGTGATGAAATTTTATGGCCACAATCAATGCCATGTTTTATTCCAGAAGATGATGAAATACCTGTAGCTAAATATAGTGAAGAGGGAAGAGAAGCTGAAGAATATAGAAATAAGCTTTTAAAAAAATATGGTGGAAAGAAGCAACTTATATCAGGAATTCATTATAATTATTCTTTTAATGAAGAGATTATAAGAAAATTATATGAAAGTAGTGACAAGGAATTAACATACAAGGAGTATAAAAATTCTATATATTTAAAGGTTGCAAGAAATTATTTAAGATATAGATGGATTATAGTTTATCTTTTAGGTGCAGCACCTGTAATACATGAAAGCTTTTTAAATGGATGCAGCTGTAAGCTTAAACAGATAAGTGAAGATGGGTATACTGTAGATGGTGCAGTTTCTCATAGAAATGGAGAATGTGGATATAGAAACAAAGAAGAACTTTATCCAAATTATGATACGGTAGAAGATTATGTTGAAAGCATCAATAAATATGTAAATGATGGAGTGATAGATAGCTATAAGGAATTATATAGCCAGGTAAGATTAAAAGCTAAGAATCCTAAAAATTTCTTAAATTCATTACTAGAAGATGGAATTAGCTATCTAGAATATAGAAGTATCGATATAAACCCATTTGAAAAGGGTGGTATAAGCTTAAATGATTTATATTTCCTTCAATTATTAAATATATATATGCTTATTAAAGAAGAAAGCAGTTATGATAAGTGGCAGCAAGAAGCTGTAAGAAATCAACACTTAGTTGCAAAATATGGCATAGAAAATGTTGATTTAATTAAAGATGGAGAAATAATTGATAGAAGAAGCTGGGGCTTAGAAATACTAAATGAAATGAAAGCTATGAATTCAGAGCTGAATTTAGGAAAAGAAGATATAATCAATGAAGCAATAGCAAAAATGGCAGATAGCTCATTAACATATGCCTATAAGTATAGAAAACTGATAGAAGAAAAAGGATATATAAAGGCTAATGTAGATTTAGCTGAAGGTTATAAGGAAAGTGCTTATAATAATAGATTTAAGTTAGAGGGATTTGAGGATTTAGAACTTTCTACTCAGATATTAATGAAGGAAGCTATAAAAAGAGGAGTTAAGACTGATATAGTAGATAGAAGCGAAAACTTTATTTCTTTAACAAAGGGAGAAAAAGTGGAATATGTAAAACAAGCCACGAAGACATCAAAGGATAATTATGTAACAGTACTTATCATGGAAAATAAAACTGTTACTAAAAAGGTATTAGCTAAAGAAGGTATCAAGGTTCCAGTTGGTGAAGAGTTCGATAGTCTTGCAGAAGCAAAGATTTCTATAAATAATTATATAGGAAAGCCTATAGTTATAAAACCTAAATCAACTAATTTTGGTACTGGAATAAACATATTTCCTGAAGGAGCAAATGCAGAAGATATAGAAAGAGCTTTTGAAATAGCATTTAAGTTTGATAAAACAGTGTTAATTGAAGAGTTTATCAAAGGAAAAGAATATAGGTTCTTGGTTATTGATGATAAAGTTGTAGGAATACTTCATAGAGTGCCAGCAAATGTTTTAGGTGATGGAGTAAAAACCATAAGAGAATTAGTTGAATTAAAAAATAAAAATCCTTTAAGAGGTAAGGGATATGTCACACCTCTTGAAAAAATAAACCTTGGTGAAAATGAAGCTATATTTTTAAAGCAACAA
Organism: Clostridium sp. CAG:265; assembly: GCF_000436575.1. Taxonomy (NCBI): domain Bacteria; kingdom Bacillati; phylum Bacillota; class Clostridia; order Eubacteriales; family Clostridiaceae; genus Clostridium; species Clostridium sp. CAG:265. Next base: position 145,353 of record NZ_FR886642.1, on the reverse strand, counting down.
AATAAGGATTTTGACTATGTACCACTTGCAGGAGAAACAGTATATTTAAGAGAGAATTCCAATATCAGCACTGGAGGAGATAGTATAGATTATACAGATGATATACCACAAAAATTCAAGGATATCGCTGTAAAGGCAAGTAAAGCAGCTGGTGCTAAGATTTGCGGTGTGGATATGATGTTAGAGGATTATAGTGATGAAAATATTAATTATGCAATAATAGAAATCAACTTTAATCCAGCAATACATATACATTCATATCCATTTATAGGCACAGAAAGAAAAATTGCTGTAGAAGTGCTTAAGCTATTAGAACTTGTATAGAACTTTATTTAAATAAAATATAGATAAGGGAGCTGCAAATAAAGGAAGTTCCTTTATTTGCATATGGAAAGGAAAGTAGATATGAAAGTAGTATGAGTAGACTAAATTATTGAAGTATACTCATCATTCAAGTGTTTATTATATATAAAATATGTAGTATTATAAATTATGATATATATATAGAATGGAGAAGGTAAAATGAAGGTAAATGTAGAAAATATTAAAGTTTTAAAAGTTGAACATAATGGAGAAATTATAGTTTTTAAAAGTGATGATATAGTATCATTAGAATATAAATCAGTATCAATTAAAGGAAGAATTGCACAAATTGCAGATACTTCTATTACAGTTGACTGTAGTACTATGTATAATTCACAAATACATGAAGTTGCTATTAAGAATATAGAAATGATTATTAAAGAAACTGCATTTAATAAGCAAAGAGAAGATACGATAACTGTTGAGAGGACTCCAGTAATTCAATTAGAAGAAAATGAAAGTGAAGCTGAAGAATTAGAATTAAATAATAATATAATTAATGATGAAGAAGAGGACAGAGCCTTAGAACCAATTTTAACAACACAAGAAAAGAACTCATTGACAACTTTAGATGTAAAAGAACAAGAAAAGACTAAGGAGCAAGAAGAGCTAGATGAATCAGTAAGCCTTTTTGGAAATATAAAGAGAAATTATGCACAAGGAATAAGTCCAATATTTAATAAATAAATTTCATTTATTTTATATTAACAGTAGCAATATAAGCTAGTTTTGGCCAGATTCCATTAGTACCTTAAATTCTTCTACAATTTTTTGTATTTAATAAAAAATTCATATAAAGATAAAAATAACTTTATCCATAAAGGAAAGGATAGAGTTATTTTTATGTTTAAAAGTTTAGTAAAAAAATATAATGTTAATTTATATGGCATGTTTAAAAATGGGACGGTAGCAGTTATAACCATGTTTGGTGTATGGATATTATTTGGTGTTAAAAATATAATGATAGCTTTTCCTATTGCATTAACATCAACAGTATTAGGAAGACAGAATTTTTATGTTAAGACTTTCTATAAAGTTATGTGGTTAATTATTTTAGATATGCTTATAGTAGTTACTTCATTTATATCATCATTAAATCTTTATAGTGGAATAATAATAAATTTTATAGCAATATTTTTAATTATGTACAGCATAATTTCACAATATGATTTAACTTTTTATAAGCCATTTGTTATGCTCTATATATTTACTCAATATTCTACGGTATCTTTTAGTGAATTACCAGAAAGGCTTTATTCTGTGCTTTTTGGGGTAGCGGTTATTGTATCAGCAAGCTTTATAAAGAAAATAAATGAAAAATCTGTATTAGGTAATAGCATAGTTGTATATATAAGAATGTTAAAAGAGCAGGTGGAAAATATTAAAAGTAATGACTATTCAGATGAACTTAAAAATAAATGTACTGGAAAGATGAGAGAGTTAACTTATAAAGTATACATAAGCAGACATAGGAAATACCTAACTACCAATATAGGGATTATTCAATTTAATCTTTTGATAAATTTAGAATATTTTAATTTACTTTTAAAAGATATAGCTTTAGAAAAAAGCTTAAAGGAAAAGGAGCTTTGTGATATAGAGCAGCTTTTAGATGGATTAGAAAAATATGCCGCAGGAAATATAGAGGTAGATGATTTAGAAGAAAAAGTTCAATTATTTATTGATGATAATATTAATAAGAGTGAAGTATTCCAAGTTGTTGGGGATATATTTATGGAGGTATATAAGAACATAATGCGTTTATCTGAAATGAATAAAAAAGAAATAAATAAAGTATACAAAGAATGGCAAAGGTCTCATTTAGATATCTTCAAAAATGTTTTTAAAGAATATTTTAATGTAAATAGTATAAGGTTTAAGTTTGCTATAAGAATGTCTATAACATTGACAATAGCACTTTTAGTAGGAGAGTTTTTAGGATTTTATAAAATAATATGGGCCATTATAACAATAATGTCTATTATGCAACCATATTATGAAGATACTATAACAAAAGCAAGAGATAGAATTAAAGGAAATATATTAGCTATATTGATTACTGGAATTATTATTAATATGGTTGATAATAAATTCATAACTATATTAATTCTAATTTGCTCACTATATCTTTTATATGGATTTAAAGAGTATTATAAGATTTCATTGTTTGCAGCTGTGGCATCAATTTGCGTATCTTCACTAACTGAAAATATAAATGTATTAATATTTTTAAGAATAATATATGTAATAGATGGAGTGATATTGGTCTTAGTAGCCAATAAGGTTATATTCCCATACAGGCTTAAAGATGGAGTAAGGCAGCTGGTGAAAAAAATCAAGCTATATAATAAATATGTAATAGAAGATAGTAGAGATTATTTAAATAATAATGAAAATATTAATAATATAAGGGATGTAATAATTCATTTGATGCTTCTTATGCAAAAGCTCAATCTCAGAAATATGCAATATGGTGATGATAAAATTAATCAATTCATAGATATGAATAATTATTATTTAATTAAAACATCCTATGATACACTTTTTAATTTTAATGTTAAAAAGAAAGGAAAAGATAATATCATAAAAGCATATGAAGAATTTAATAAAGCAAATATGGTTTTTAATGGATAGTGATAAAGAAAATAGATTTTTGCATATATAGTAGTGTAGTAATTAATATTGAAAGGAAATATAATGAAATACGAAAAAATATACCTTCCATATTTATTTAATGCATTGGAACCTTATATAGATAAGGAAACAGTAGAAATTCACTATACTAAGCATTTACAAGGTTATGTTGATAATTTGAATAAGGTACTTAAAGGATATGAGGATTTTACAAAGGGTAAAACATTAGAGGATATATTAATGAATCCTAAAAAAATACCTAAAGAAATACGAGAAAAAGTAATAAACAACGGTGGAGGGGTATATAATCATAATTTGTACTTTTCAATTTTATATCCTAAGCCTAAAAGGAAACCAGAAGGAAAACTAATGGATAGAATAAAGAAACAGTATGGTTCTTTTGAACAGTTAAGAGAACTTATAAATGAAAATGCATTAAATAGATTTGGATCAGGATATAGCTTTCTTGTGAAGGAAAAGTATGGCAGGCTTCATGTCATGAATACACTTAATCAAGATACACCACTTATATGTGGTTTTAAACCGATTTTATGTATAGATGTATGGGAACATGCTTATTATTTAAAATATAAGAATTTAAGAGGTAAATATTTAGAAAACATATGGCAGATAATAAATTGGGCCAAGGTAGAGGAACTATATAATGGAAAAGTCTAAAGGCGTATATAAGGAATTTATAACTTTATAAAGTAATGGTAAAAGGAGCCGTAAGGTTCCTTTTTAATATATATAGTTTTCTATGTGACTATGTTTAATGGAGGATAAATATGGAAAAGGTTTTTATGGTTGAAGATGATCCAAAGAATATATTAGATACTTATCTTAAGGTATACTGAAAGATGCATTTTAATATTTTCTTTTTTTTGTTATACTTAATTAATAAGGTAAATAGACATAATAAAAAAGAGGTGATAGCAATGTTTCAAATAGTAAGGATGATAATAGATATAATAAATTTCTTTGCTATTTTTTATATGATTTTCAAAGAAAAGAGATCAGCTAATAGTATAATAGCATGGGTGCTTGTAATTTATATTGCTCCATTGGTGGGATTTATTGCATTTTTATTATTGGGAAGAAAAATTAATAATGCTAATATGTTTGGCATTAAAGAAATTGAATTAAAGTTATTCAAAGATTATATGAGGAAGACACAGAAGGAAGGTTATGTTGAAAAAGACAATAAAAATTATGATATGATTAACTCCATAGAGAGAATGGGATATTCGCCATATAGAGAAAAAAATCAAGTGATGATGTATAGCGATGGAAAAGAATTTTTCAGTGTTTTACTAGATTCTTTAAGAAAAGCTGAAAAGAGTATAAATATAGAATTTTACATATTTAAAACAGATGGAATAGGAAGCGAGATACTATCAGTTTTAGAAGAGAAAGCTTCAAAAGGTGTAGAAGTAAGGCTTTTATATGATTCTGTTGGTAGCAGGACGTTGAATAGAAGAGTACTTAAAAAATTAACTTCATTAGGTGGGAAAACCGGTGAATTTTTCCCATCTTGGTTAAAAATTATAAATTTAAATATGAATTTTAGAAATCATCGTAAAATTGTTGTTATTGACAATAAAGTAGGCTTTGTTGGAGGTTTTAACGTTGGAGATGAATATTTAGGTAAGGATGAGAAATTTGGTTACTGGAGAGATACTCATGTAAAAATAGAAGGTTATGCTGTTAAGGATTTAAATTCGAGATTTTTAGCTGATTGGAGATATGCTACTAAAGAAGAAGTAGATATACAAGAGGTATTTGCAGAAAATAGTATAGAAAGTGTAGGTGATAAGGGGATTCAAATATTATCAAGTGGGCCTAATCTTAGTGATAGATTTGAAATTAAGCTTGCTTATTTAAAAATGATTCAAAAAGCAAGAAATTATATTTATATACAATCGCCATATTTAATTATAGATAATAGTATATCTGATGCTTTGAAACTTGCTGCATTATCTGGTGTGGATGTAAGAATAATGATTCCTGGAAAAGGAGATCATCCATTTGTTTATTGGGCTAATCTTTTCTATGCAGGTGATCTTTTAGATTTTGGTGTAAAGATATATCATTATGATAGAAATGCATTCTTACATGCCAAAACTCTTGTTATAGATGATGAAATTTGCTCTGTAGGTACGGCTAATATGGATACTAGAAGTTTTGAGCTAAACTTTGAAATAAATGCATACATATATTCTAGTGACATAGCATGCAAGCAGAAAAAACAATTTGAGAAAGATATCCTAAAAAGCAATCAGCTTACTTTGGAAATGTATAAAGGAAGAAATAATAAAACGAAAATTAAAGAAGGTTTGTCAAAGCTATTTTCTTCAATATTATAAAATAAGGCTATGTTAGACAAAATTGTTGATATAGGTACACAAAATGAAAAAATCAAAAGAAGATTATTTTTGAGAAATAGTCAAGATTTTGAAAGAACATGATTCAACAAGAATGAGTACAGAGACATATAATAAGTTTATGAATTTATTTTCAGGTTCTGCTATTGGGGTAGAAGGGAGTCGAATAGTGTTTTTTTTGACCCAACAAATGAGGGCTATATATGGAAAATAGCTTTTAATGATTGTGGAATAGAAGGTAATAAGGATAAGTATAATATATATTCATCGTGTCCTAAAGAGTATAAATATCATATTGGTGAATGTATTCAACTATATTGTGAAGATAGAATACTTAAAATGAAAATGTATGATTTAGTAGATGAAGATGATTTTGATTTATACGAAGATGAACTTAATAAAATCAAAGAAATATTTAAGCCTGTTTATGGATACGATTTTCTTTATCATAATATTGGACTGGACGACTTTGGTGGAGTAGTTCTTATTGATTATGGTGAAACTGAGAAAATTGAAATTATCAGCAAAAAGTTTGTAATAGCATAAAGAACTGGAATATTCCAGTTCTTTATAAATTCTATTAATCGACACGTTATTAAAAGATTTTTTACCAGCCGATTACTAAGTTTTTAACTTTAATAGTATAATATGAAATTAGTTTAGTAAAGTCAATAGTTAAAGAGGTGTTTGTATAAGATACTACCTGGTAAAATGTAATTGCAAGCAAGTAAGCTATTAAAAAACTGAGCCTAGGAAATGCTTTATTGACGGTTTTCATGGATATTGCTATAATCTTTTTAAGAATCTAACCGTATATTATTAACACTAAATTGTAAATATATCACTCTATATGGAAGTATATTTCGTTATAATATAACAAAATATATACTTAACGCATAGCGTTTTTAAAAGTACTTTAGGATATAATACCTAGTATTTAAAATTTTATCTATATTTAACACTAAGTGTTTTGTGTGAAAAAGGCTGTATTTCTAAGTAAATCGGTCTCTTTTTTTTGCTTAAAAATTTTTCGTCAAAAAATATGAAAATTTTAGTTGCTTATGTGAATGATTGGTGTTAACATAAAGCTATAAACTAAATGGGAGGTGTACAACATGGTTTTTAGTAATATAGATTATGTTTTTTTATTAAAAAAAGATATCTATATCAGTACTATAGGATATACTCTTTCGATAGCTATAAGCCAGGCAATGTGTAAAGACAAACAGTTGCTAGAGCTACACACTGCAAAAGAAGCTAAACCGTATTCTTTTAGTAATCCCCAGCCAAATGCCAAAAATGGTATTTATGAAAAGGATAGTATATATAGAATACAGATAAAAAGCTGTTCAGAAGTGTTTGCAGATAAAATCATGAAGCTATTGGAGGGCTTTGAGAATGATTATGTTAAATCAATTATGATACAGAGTAAAAAATTTACTGAATATATACCAGTTAAGGAGCTTATTTGTCTAAATCCAGTTATAATTACTCTTCCAAAATCTGAAGATGGTAAGTTTAACGCAAATAAATACGCAAATGTAAGAGATAGGGTGATTATAAATCTATTAAAGAAATATAATCACTTTACTGGAGAAGATGTTGTTTTCGACGATGTAAAGAATATGTTTACGGTAGAAGAGATATTAGGAAGACCTATTCCAGTAAAGATTAAGGGATGTATTTATATAGGAGTAAGGTTTAAATACACTGTTGCTGACAATCCTTTAGCTCAGAGACTTGCATATTTTGCACAATATTGTGGTTTAGGAGAGAAGAACACAATATGTGGGGCAGGGTTTTGTTTGGCTATTCCTAAAACAGGAGGGGTTGTAGAATGTTAGATTTGTTAATAAGAGAAATAAATAAAGATAAGGATAGAGTAGAACGCTTTATAATAGAAAACGCCACTCCTAAGGTTGGTATCTATATTCTAGCAGATATAGATAAGCCGTTTAGATCAGATGGAACTGTTAACTATCTTGTTGTGGATAAAAAAACCAGTAGATTTGTAGAGGCTAAGGTTAATGGGGATTGTAAAGATGTGGATGTGTTTAGAGCTGCTATAGCCAAAAGAGACTCTTTGTCAAAACTATTAAATGCAGCTTCTAATAAAGCTATAGACGTTCCTGCAAAGAAAATACTAAGTACAACCTATCAAGCGTTAACTATAAATGCTAAGACAGCAGCCTTAGAGGGTAAGGAGAAAGATGGCTCTGACACTTTAGAGTGGCTGATAGAACACATTTGTGAAGCTGGGTTAGGATATTATAGAGATATAAAGATAAAGATTTGTGAGGTCCTAGACTTAAAAAACAATAGTGAATACTGTCTAGATATAGTTAAAGACTTAGAATATGCTGAAAGCGAAGCTAGATTAACAGAATTATCCTTAATAGAAGCATACATTAGAGAGAACCTAGGTGCAATTATAGACTTTGCTAAGAATTTAGGGATTCCGACAGGGGGAGTAATAAAGATATTCTTTACATCTTCATCTGGAAGACTTGATGATAGTATAGAAGCCTACAAAAGAGAAGAAGCGTATTACTTCTACAGAAGCCTTCTAAACGCAGATGGAGTAGAAGTAGTTGATAATGAGCTTGTAGGCACAACTGTTTATGGCTTTAATAATAATGCTAAAAAGACTGGCATTAAGCCATTAACAATGAATATAAACCTAAGAAAGTACTTAACTATGGAAAAAGCCAGGGATTATAGAACTGCATATCAACTTCTGCAAACAATCTCTGAAAATAATGGTGCTAGAGCGTTTGGATTTAATGTAATGAGAGATACATTACAGTTTGCAGGTGAAGATGTAGATACTATAAGTGAAAACATAACTATAGAAGATTTTACAAAGGATGTGGGCAATAAGGGGCTTATTTTTAGATTACACTTTAAAGAAAAGTATATCGTTAAGGCTACAACCAATGCACATGTGTTTAACCCAACTGAAACTATTGGGAAGAGGAAGGTGCCACTAAAAAACTATTTTGGAGATAAAGAAATTTTATTTAATTTAGATAAGGAAAGTGCGAAAGCAGAGACAGTTGCTGTATCTAAGCCAACAGTAAAAGAGTTGTTAGCTAGAATAGGGTTCTGTTGGTATAAGAACTTAAATACATTCTCAGAATATGGAGCTTACGGTATAGGAAATGAAAGTGGTAGCTACAACCTAGCTAGAGACATGGAAGGTATTTACGGTAAGTATTCGTACGTGCTAGATAGTTTCTTTAAGAGCAAGGTAAGTGATGTAAAACTAGCTAAACGCGAACTAGTTGATTATGTTGATGAGTGTATAAGATGCTATGTAGATAATATGCATGGTGCAGAGAGTAGTATGCAAGGTTTAAGACGTTTGCTTAATTATAAATTAAGTTTGATAGAGGAATTTAAAATTGAAGGGAATGATTTGATTATGGCAGATTTAGCTAGAGAATTAGAAGAGAAAATGCTTAAAATAGTAGAAGGTGAAGCAGAGCTTGATTGCGACAATGAAGTGGAGTATTTCTATGCTCTAGGGCAATTAGCATTTTACGCAGAGTATCAAGTTCAGAAGACTTTGGTTTTAAGTCCATTTAAGGAGTATACAAATAAGAAAACAGTCGGGGATTTAACAGATTACCTAACAACTAGATTAGACCTTTATGGATATAACATTAATCCAGGCACTAAAGCTATGCAAAATCTTGCTAGTAAAATCCTTTTAAATGGAGACAGGACTCTAAGGGTAAAAAATAACTTGACAGCATTATATGGTGGTTTTTTAAGTAACAATGTCTTTTTAAGAAAGAAAGAAGAAAATGCAAAAACAGAAAATTAAAATGAAAATAAATAGAGGAAAGAGGTAATAAATATGGGGAATACAACAGCAATAAAAACAAATAGAGTTTATGGAGCAAGAGGAGTTGGTGCAGAAAATAGTAATGTAAATTCTAATTTCCAGGGACTACCTAACACATTAAGTAATGGACAATTCTTTAATTCAGACGTATCAACAAAGTGGGCTGATCGTGATTTTTGGAAGAGCATTGGATATGATGTTTTAGTTAAAACTAGCTACGTTCTAGATAAAGATGGAAACCCAGTGGTGCAGACAATAGAGGATGTAGTAGCAGCTAAGACGAATGCTAAGGAATCTTTGTTAAAGCAAGTATTGAATAATTTTGTTGATACAGCATGTTTCGGTGTGGTAATGGCATTGAAGAAGAAAAATATCTCAACTACAGGACCTATCCAATACAATATAGGTGTTAATAAGTTAGAGGATTGTACAGATGTAAAGGTGCACGATATCTTATCTCCATATAAAAACTCTAACAAGAAAGCAGAAGATGCTAGTAGAGCAACAATAGGTAAGAGTAGTTTTATAGAAAGAGCTTTATATGTACAAGGATTTAGCGTTTGTCCTGAACAAGCAAATTCTTTGGTAGAGTTAGTTAACGATGAAGAATTTAAAGGGTTTAAAGAAGAATACTACTTAGCATTTAAGAAAGCTACACTTTGTTCTATTACAAGACTAAATAGTAGAGCTAAGATAGGTGCAAGAGATGAATTTGCAATATTTATCAACATGAAGGAAGATTCTTACTATGCTTTACCTAATATAGCTTCTTTAATTGAAGCGAGATTAGATGAAGAAGGGAATAAATCCATCGTTAACTTCGACAATTTAGCATTCTTAAATAATTTAGATGATGTTGATTCAATTGAGATTTATTATAATGGAGCAGTTTGTGATATAGAGCATTCGTTTACAAATGCATACATATGGGATACTACAAAAGGATTTAAGCTAAGAGAGGAAGTTTAATATGGAACTTTTAGCGTTTAACATAAAAGGAGACACAGCCTTTTTCAATACAAATAGCTTTGATGAATCAGATATGCATTTCTCTTTTGCTCATTTGCATAGAGTAGCCTTACTTGGAATATTGGGCGCAAAGATAGGGCTAAATGGTCACAATAAATTAGCACTTAATAAAGAAAAGGAAAGCAGACATCCAGAGTTCTATGAGAAGCTAAAGGATTTAGGAGTAGCAATTGCCCCTAAATCTGGAGCTACTGGATTTGTTAGAAAAGAGTATTCTTTTACCAATGGAGCAGGTTACTCTAAGGTGAGTGGCAAGTATGCACAAAACCTTATTTATACAGAACAGTGGCTTCATAATGTAAGTTGGGACGTATATTTAGACTTAAGCAAAGTAGATACAGATATTGCAGAAAAACTTAAGGATTTCATTATTAACAACAAAACGGTTTACCCTATTTACTTGGGGAAAACAAATCATTTTGCTGAGATAACTAATGGTAGATTAGTAGAAGCTATTGAGTTAGCAAATACCAACGAATTGGTTATCGATAGTATGTTCAAGGAAGACTTTATAGAGGAAATGGTGGCTGATTTGTTTGCTGGTGGAGAGAGTTATGTGGATACAAGAGAAACTCTACCGAGTGGCTATAAAGATGAATTCTGCGAGTATGTTTTAGATATTTATTGTTTAACAGATAAAGAAATTAATCTAAGAAAAGACTTTGACTATAAACTAGCAGAAGTAGATGGAATAAATATATGTTTAGCATAGACGATTCAGGAGTGGCAGTGGAGTAATAATCTACTGTCATTTATTTTCAAAGAAGGTAGGAAAGAGGATGGAAGATAAATTAATTAATATAGAGTCTTGGGTGGAAAGGCTTAGTGAAATGTATGCACATACACCCAAAGAAGGTTCTAGTAGGGAACCAGAGAAATTAATGGAACATTTGATATTAACAATAAAGAAATTGGAAGAGTTTAATACAACAGGAAACTGTTTTAATTATATAAGAGCACTTATTAGAGATATCCTAAAAGAAATAAAAGTATTTCAAGAGACAGAGCTACATAGTATAGAGAATTTCTTATTTAAAGCCGTTCTAAACGCAGTATATCTTCATGATATAGGAAAGTGTAATATTGCGTTCCAAAGCGAAATCATGGCGAATGCAGTTTTTAAGAGTGAATATATGGATGGAATGAGTTCAAATCATTCATTAGCTTCAGCAAAAATATACTTGGACTTTATGTTGGAGGAAGGAGATAGGCTTGTTGAATCTAATAATCCAGAAGCTAAGTCTAGGGTTATAAACTTAAAGACAGCTATATTACGTTATATCCTAGTTTCTTTTGCTAATACCATTGTAGGGCATCATTCAAAGCTCGGGTCTCCATTGGATTTTGTGAGGTATTTAAGTACGGAATTTGGTGTAGGAGAGGAGGATAATATAAGAAACTTAGAAAATCCCCCAGAATTTAAATATTACACTTACAAAACAACTAAAACAGATAGGGTTTTAGAATTTGTATATAACCCTAATTTATATAACGCTATAGTTAGCAAATTTACCCCTGTAGCAGAAAAGATGTATGTATTAACTAAGTGGTTATATAGTGCAATCTGTCTACCTGACTCTCTTTCAACGACTGATTATATCAATGGTGTAAAAGTTCTACCAGTAAGCTTTAATGTAGAAACTGTAATAGAGAATTATAGAAAAGATAATATATACAAAGCTATTATGGAATACAAAGAAATAGGAGTTATAAACTCAGAAATTAACAAGATACGTTCACAGATGTTCTTAGAATCGGATTACAATCTATTTAAGAATATAGATAAGAATATCTTCTACTTGGAGGGTCCAACTGGTAGTGGCAAAACAAATATGTCTACTAATCTTGCATTAAGAGTTATGGAGCTTACAAAAGAAAGTAAAAAGCCAATCACAAGGCTTATTTATACAGCACCTTTTAACGCTATTACTACTCAAACAGCAGAAGCTTTAGAAAAAGTCTTAGATGGATGCCCAGTAGACGCTACCTTAGTTAATTGTAGTGCTCCTATACCAATTAAGGATGTGGCGGAAGAATTTAAATATCAGCTAAGTTTATTGGATAATCAGATGTTGAATTACCATATAACATTAACGAGTCATGTTAAGCTATTTCAAGCGTTATTTGCATGCAGTAGGATAGATAACCATATGCTTTTAAACATGGCTAATAGTGTAGTTGTTATTGATGAAATACAGGCATACAATCCTACGGTATGGGCAAAGATGATGAGGCTTATAGATGTATATGCTAAGTATTTAAATATCAAATTTATAATTATGTCTGCCACATTACCTAAGATAGGAGACTTGATAGATGAAGATAAAAGATGTTCTGAGTATGCAGAGCTTATAAAAGATTGCAGTAAGTACTTTGTTAATGAATGCTTTAAATGTAGAGTAGACAAGTCAATTTATACATTAACAGATGGAGATTGGCGTGCGAGATACACAAGTATGGATAAAGAAACATACAGGGAACTTGTTTTTGACACTCTTGTAGCTAAGATTAGAGAGGAGTTTGCTGCTAGGGGTAAATGCAAGGTCTTGGTGCAGTTTATAAGTAAGAAGAGTGCGGATGAATTCTACAGAAGAATTAGAGACATTAAAAATTTTGCAGAAGAAGAGGTTCATATAAGACAGTTTACAGGGGATACAGGCAGTTGTAGTAGAAGGAAGACAATTAAGTTAGCTAAAGAGGATGTCAATGTTATCATCGTAGCTACTCAGTGCATAGAAGCTGGAGTAGATATCAGTATGAATGTAGGTTTTAAGGATGTAAGCTATATTGATTCGGAAGAGCAGTTTGCAGGAAGACTTAATAGAAACTTTAATAACAAAGGAACAACTCTCATCTACTTCTTTAAACTTGATGAAGCTGATGCAGTTTATGGCAAGGGGATAGCTACATTTAAAGGACACATGACTGTGCTCATTGAGGAGTATAGGGAGCATTTTAGAAACAAAACGTATAGCAAGATGTTTAAGGATATGTTAGATAGAATGTTTAAAAAGATTCACAGTGCCAATATAAAAACAAACATAAATACTTTTGACAATGAAGTTAAGCTATTAGATTACAGAGCAGTAGAGAAAGAGCTAGAACTTATACCAGAACGTGATGAAATAATGCTTTATTTCCCTATAGATGTTAATATAGAGGAAGAGGACGGAACTATTAGAACTGTTAGTGGGGAAACAACATGGAGTAAACTTCAAGAAGCATTAAGTAATGGAGATTATGCTAAGAATAAGGTAGAAACTAAGAATGCTATGGTAGACACAAGTTATTTCTGCTACAAATTCAACTTACCTTGGAAAATGGTTAAGGATTCTAGCTTAGAAGATGTATTTATAGCTAAACTTAAAGAAAATGGTGTTAGATATACTAAAATGGCGGGTCTATTCAGGTTAGACTTAACAAGAGGAGAAATAAAAGATTTTATAGATTTCGATGATGATTATAGGTTTGATAGAGAAAATTTTAGTGCTTTCCTTGGTATAAACCTAGGTGCAGAAGATACAAGGTTAATGTTATAATATATAAACCAAAAAGGAGCTACATTTAGATATAAAAATAAGGTAAGTTATATCTTTTATAACTTACCTTACTGTTATTATTTATATACTATTAATATTTCTAAGATCCTTTTTTGATTAACTTGTGTTGTTTATAGATTTCAAAATGCTAATGCATCAAATTTATGTGTATAAGTGTTTAAAAACAATGCTTGTTAAATATAAATTTTTGCATCTATAGAACAATTAAAATCTATAGCTAACTTTAAAAACAATGCTTGTTAAATATAAATCTCTTACTGTTGCCATTATATTTATTCCTAATTTTGTCTTTAAAAATAATTCTTGTTAAATATAAATCAGAAATTAAAACAGCAATAAGTAATCAAGCTGACTCTTTAAAAACAATGCTTGTTAAATATAAATTTTATTCTGCTTATTGTATTACCAATTGTTGTAGGCTTTAAAAACAATGCTTGTTAAATATAAATGCTTATAACTAATATAAGAATACGTTAAATAGATGTCTTTAAAAACAATGCTTGTTAAATATAAATGCATTAGATATGAGTAGAAAGTCATTATTAGATTACTTTAAAAACAATGCTTGTTAAATATAAATTTCTAAAATCTCTTTTTTAACATACTCATATAGTTCCTTTAAAAACAATGCTTGTTAAATATAAATTTGAATTATGAATATTGAATGGATTTTTAAAAATAGATTTAAAAACAATGCTTGTTAAATATAAATATTTCAGCAATAGGTCAAGCTAATTATTTTAATTAATTTAAAAACAATGCTTGTTAAATATAAATAGTGTTAAAGAAAAACTCCCCATCTTCATGGTAAGAATTTAAAAACAATGCTTGTTAAATATAAATCGTTTTTAATGCAGCATAAATTTTAAAACTACGAAAATTTAAAAACAATGCTTGTTAAATATAAATCAATTTTGGATCTAAACGGAAATCCAATTGCGGTAGGATTTAAAAACAATGCTTGTTAAATATAAATTTTTAAAATTTCAACCATTTCTTCTTGTATGAATTCATTTAAAAACAATGCTTGTTAAATATAAATTTAGAATTACAAGGATTAGCTGATTATGGTAGATCATTTAAAAACAATGCTTGTTAAATATAAATAACTCTTCTAGCACACGTTTGGCTTCCTCTAAATCCTTTAAAAACAATGCTTGTTAAATATAAATAAGATTAATTATTTAGAGTAATAAAAAAATAAGGCTCTTTAAAAACAATGCTTGTTAAATATAAATGTTTAATACTAAGACTGGACGAGCATTTACACCAAACTTTAAAAACAATGCTTGTTAAATATAAATCTGCTTATAGTTTTTTCATTTTTTAAAGATTTAAGCCTTTAAAAACAATGCTTGTTAAATATAAATTATAACTTTAATTTCATCTGGGTCCCATACATCTTCCTTTAAAAACAATGCTTGTTAAATATAAATCCCATCTGCTTGAGTTTGCTTTAATTTTTCAGCTAACTTTAAAAACAATGCTTGTTAAATATAAATTCTAAAGCCCTTAATATTTGCCCGTATAGGTTAGCCTTTAAAAACAATGCTTGTTAAATATAAATGTCTGTAACCATTAATACTTGTGATTATTCCATCTTTCCTTTAAAAACAATGCTTGTTAAATATAAATCTTATCAATTATCTTTTATAATTACCATATCAAATACTTTAAAAACAATGCTTGTTAAATATAAATCAATGTCAGGCTTATTATTTTTTCCCATTTTCATACCTTTAAAAACAATGCTTGTTAAATATAAATTCAGGACTTCCGTATCGTGATGTATCAAAATTTACTCCTTTAAAAACAATGCTTGTTAAATATAAATCCTTTCATTGTTTCAATTTCTGATGATATTGTCTGCTTTAAAAACAATGCTTGTTAAATATAAATCACTACATCAAACAGCATATAATATCCAGTATTTGGCTTTAAAAACAATGCTTGTTAAATATAAATATACTGGTCAATTTATAAAGAAATCTTTTTCTAATGCCTTTAAAAACAATGCTTGTTAAATATAAATTTTACCATAGTTTCTAAAGCATTTACACCTTTATCCTTTAAAAACAATGCTTGTTAAATATAAATTATTATGTTTATGGGGGCTGGGTTTAATTCTTTAAACTTTAAAAACAATGCTTGTTAAATATAAATATAAAATAGTATTATAAGATTTCTAGCAGGATACCACTTTAAAAACAATGCTTGTTAAATATAAATTTAAACACAACAAATTGTGTAACATCTAGTTCAAAGTCTTTAAAAAC
The DNA here is from genome assembly GCF_000436575.1 of Clostridium sp. CAG:265. NCBI lineage: Bacteria > Bacillati > Bacillota > Clostridia > Eubacteriales > Clostridiaceae > Clostridium > Clostridium sp. CAG:265. Next base: position 129,257 of record NZ_FR886642.1, on the reverse strand, counting down.
AATGCTTGTTAAATATAAATCCATTGATGAATTAAGTACCCTAATTACTTAAAAGACTTTAAAAACAATGCTTGTTAAATATAAATATTAAATCATAGAGTGCATTATTTTAAAGAATTATCCTTTAAAAACAATGCTTGTTAAATATAAATACTCCAAGGCTATGGAATATTCTATAAAATTAAAGACTTTAAAAACAATGCTTGTTAAATATAAATTTATAAGCATCTTCTAAGTAAGTTTCTGCAACTGCCTTTAAAAACAATGCTTGTTAAATATAAATAATTGCCAAACTTTTATGGAAATTTCTATTAAAGTTCTTTAAAAACAATGCTTGTTAAATATAAATTATTACTTTTGCACTAAGTATTGATAAATAAACTAACTTTAAAAACAATGCTTGTTAAATATAAATGAATTTGAGAGAATGTATAAATTGTTGTATGGAATTCTTTAAAAACAATGCTTGTTAAATATAAATATATCTTCATAACCTTCTAATTCATATTCTTTACCCTTTAAAAACAATGCTTGTTAAATATAAATACTGGTATATCTTTTATAAAACTAAAGGAGTTTGTACTTTAAAAACAATGCTTGTTAAATATAAATATTAAGATATTTTAGTAAACCTCGAAAAAGTTGGACCTTTAAAAACAATGCTTGTTAAATATAAATATGGATTGTTATAATGGAGTTAATTAAAGAAGGATACTTTAAAAACAATGCTTGTTAAATATAAATTTCTAAACGTAAAGGAGTAGCAACAATGGAAGCTAACTTTAAAAACAATGCTTGTTAAATATAAATTCATATTCATTTTCATTTTCATATTCACCCGTTACACTTTAAAAACAATGCTTGTTAAATATAAATAACAATATCAGTAATATTAGCTATAAAACATTAGACTTTAAAAACAATGCTTGTTAAATATAAATACTAGTAAAATAGCCATTCTAAAAATCGAAGACCTCTACTAAAACCATAGATAATCTCATTTATTATTTTTTTTACCAGCCAATTACAAAATTTTTATCTTTGTAACTATAATATCCCTTTAGACCAGTAAAGTCAAGGGGTGGGGATGGTTTAGTTAGTAAAATCGCCTGGTAAATAATATTTTGTGAGTTGATTGTTCCTATGTGTGTTGTATATCTTGTTAAGGTATAAATAGTGTTTTTATATTATTTGTGTTTTTCTAGCAATTGTATGAATCTTGCTAGAGTAACTTCACAAAGTTCAGAAGAACTGTTGTATTTGAATATATCTTTTGATAAATGTATAGGAGACACTAATAGTGTATCCTATACATTAGTGTCCTAATGTTTTCTTTAGATATATATTATTTCTTGTTTAAAAAACTCTATTAAAGTTTGGGTAAACACCAAACCATTTTATAACTCCCCAAAACTGTTTCTTGAAACAACTTAGTGGCTTAGCGCTTGAATAGACTGGAAAGCGCCTATTATTTTTTTATTAGACTCTGTTAGATAATATTGTTGATATAAATAGCCTATAAGGTATAAATCTTAAAAATGGTACGCAATACTATTACCTGGTTAACAATTGGTCCACAGCCAACAGATACAACTACATTAATTCCTTTTCTTAAGAGTATGGAAGAAAGTCTAAATTTTAAATATTTAAAAATAGTTGCTGATGCTGGATATGAAAGTGAAGAAAACTATTCATTTATTGAAGAAAATAATCAAGTAGCATTTATTAAAACTGCAAATTATGAAATATCACAAACAAGAAAATATAAAAATGATATCGGCAAAATTGAAAATATGATCTACGATGAAGATAATGATTTTTATATATGTAAAAATAATAAACAGCTAAAAGTAGATAGTATAAAAATTAGAAAATCAAAAACTGGATATCAAAGTGAAAAAACTGTTTATATCTGCGAAGATTGTAATAATTGCTTTTTTAAATCTAAATGTATCAAAGGTAATAATTCTAAAACTCCATTAGAACAAAGAGTTAAAAGGTTTGAAACATTAAAGAAGTTTAACAAACAAAGAAAAGAATGTTTAGATAGAATAACATCAAAAGAGTGATGTCAACTTAGAATGAATAGAAGCATCCAACCAGAAGGTTCCTTTGCTCAAATAAAGCATGATATGAATTTTAAAAGATTTATGTGTCGTGGCAAAAATAATGTATTATCAGAAAGTGTACTTCTTGCAAAAGCACATAATATAAATAAGTTACATAACAAAATTCAAGGAAACCGAACTTGTAAGCATTTATTTCCATTAAAAAAAGCATAAATATATAAAAAAAGCCTTTTTCAGTAGGCTTATTAAAGTGTGCCTATTTTTATAAATTTCATATTTATAAAAATAATCTTCTAAAAATTACATAAAAGGGAGCTATCTCTAACAGATTTCAATCCGCTAATGCGACAGCCCCCTTTATTAGCAAGTAGTTTTTTTGGAAAAATTATTTAATTCATCGATAAAAACTTGAATTGCCTTTGACATAGTAATGTTTTTTGGTGTTATATAAGAGAAATATCTGTTATATTCATCATTAAAGTTATTAATACAGATTTCTCCATTTGCAACAGCTTCTTCAGTAACTAGACTTGATGTAAGAGTGATTCCAAGGTTGTTTTTTACAGCTTCTTTAATAGCGTAGTTACTACCTAAAACTAATATTTTATTAGGAATTATCTTATTGCTTTCTAAGAACATATTGAAATATTCCCTAGTACCTGAACCATCCTCTCTTACAACCCATAAATGATTATTTAGCTCTTCAAAGGACTGGATATTTGTAAGTTCACTATTATTAGGATTAAAGGCTAAGACCAATTGATCCTTTAGGAAATATTCTTGATTAAAGCTTCCGGTGGAAGGAGTTCCTTCTATAAGTCCAATATCAAGAGTTAAGTCTTTTAAATGTGAACATATTAATGAAGTGTTTTCAATAATAATTTCCACATCTATGTCAGGGTATTTTTTTGAAAAAAGTGAAAGGAATTTAGGAAGAAAATATTCTCCTATGGTAAGACTTGCACCTACCTTTAAAGTACCTTTTAAGGAGTTATTATTATCTTTAACTTCTATATATGTAATATCAAGTAAATTTATTATTTCTTTTGCTTTTTCATATAATTTATATCCATTTTCTGTGATACATATGTTTTTTTGTTTAACAGAACGATTTATTAATGTAACATCAAAGGAGCTTTCTAAGTTTTTTATATGGGTACTAACGCTTGGTTGTGATAAGTTTAAGTATTCACCAGCTCTAGTAAAATTTTTATGTTCTACTACGGCAATGAAAGTTTTTAATTCTTCTAGCATAAGATTCTCCCTTCAAAGTGATAATGAAAGTAAAATATAAGTTTATTATTAAAAATATTAATGATAATTATTTTTAATATTTATTTTACTTATGAATATAATATATGAAGATTATACTATACAAGTAATATTTAAGGAAATAGTACTCTTTATTACTTGTGTATTATTTTCAATTAATATATCCTTATTTCAATATAAAAATGGTATAATTTTACATATAGAATATTATAGATGGATGGTGAGGATATATGAGAGTAGACATTAATAAGTTTATAGGATTTTGTGGATGTGGTAAGGAACATAAAATTATGGTGAAGGATATAATAATTGAAAGTGAAGCTATTAAAAAGCTTTCAATGATTATGGAAAAAGAGGGATTTAAAAACATAACAATAATATGTGATGAAAATACTTATGCTGCAGCAGGGGAAGAAATTAAAGAAATTATTCCAAAAGGAAAGTTTATAAATTTAAAGTCTGAAAATCTTCATGCCAATGAAATAGCAGTACAAAAGGTATATGAGTGCTTATCGGTAGAAAATGATGTTTTAATAGCATTAGGTTCAGGAACTATTCATGATATAACTAGATATGTGGCATATAATAAAGATATCCCTTTTATATCTGTTCCTACAGCAGCAAGTGTAGATGGATTTGTATCTACAGTAGCTGCTATGACTTGGAGAGGTGATAAAAAAACATTTACTGCAGTATCACCTATTTATGTAGTAGCAGATACAGATATATTTAAAGAAGCACCATATAGGCTTACTGCATCAGGGGTATCGGATTTAATAGGAAAATATACAGCTTTAGTAGACTGGAAAATTTCAAGTATAGTAATTGGGGAGTATATTTGTAATAAAGTATGCAATATGGAAATAGATGCAGTAAATAAACTTTGTGAATGTGTAGATGATTTAGTTCTTGGTAAGTTGGAGGCTTATGAACAATTGATGTATGCTTTAATTTTATCAGGACTTGCAATGCAGATAATAGGAAATTCAAGACCAGCTTCAGGAGCAGAGCATCATATGTCTCACTTATGGGAAATGGAAGTTATTAATAAACATTTAGATGCATATCATGGTGAAAAAGTATCAGTAGGTTTAATATTGGTAATGGAAGAATATAAGAAAATAAAAAAATCCATTGAAAATGGTAGATGTAGAGTCAAAAAATATTATGGTTTGGAAGAGGATATGCTAAAGGAAGTATTTAAGAGTAGAGAAATGTATGATTCTATTATGAAAGAAAATACACCAGATCCTTTATTAAATGTAAATAAAGTTATCTTACAAAATAGATTAGAAAGTATTGCTGAAATATTAGAAAAACTTCCTACCTTAGACTTTGTAAAGGATACATTAAAGAGAGCAAAAGCTGTTACAACATTAGAAGAGATAGGGTTGTCTAATGATGTAAAGCAAAATAGCATTAGAGTATCACCATATGTGAGAAATAGACTTACTCTTATGAGAATTTCAAAAATGTTAGAATATTAAAAATATTAGAAATGCTGTAGAAATATAGCATTTCTTATTTACAATAAATTAATATAGTTATAATAAAATATTGTGTATTATTTAGGTCTATTATATAATATTAAGTAAAATAACGAAAAATAAGTTTAAGGAGAAGATAATGGTAATTATAGCGGTTTTTTGTGGGGTTTTATCTATTTTGATAAGCTGTATAGCTGTTTATCAATCAGAACACTTTAACAAGTTATCAAGAGAATTAAATAAAGATACAAAACTAATGATTGATTGCAATGAGAAATCCATAAATAATTTACATAGCACACTTGATGAAGTAATAAATAAAGAAGAAACAAAATTAGAGGCTAAAGAAGAAGTTACATTTATAAAAAATGAAATGGTATTAATAAAGATGAATAATTATAATTTAGAAAATAAATTTAATATATTACATAGCATAATGTATTTAAGTAATATATTAGCATCAAAATCAATATCTGATTTAGATATGTGGCTTGATAATGATGAGCAAAAAGTTATTTTAAAATTGTCAAAGGATATTAACCGAGAGGATTATAAAAATATTGAGATAAGTTTAGAACAATTAGAAAAGTATGGAATATGGGTAAGTTTAAATGTAGATTTATATAGAGATATAAAAGAAAAAATAGAAATAAGTTAAAAACTAATGAGTGGGGGAATAAAATGGAGATTTTAACTATTATATTTAGTGGTATATCAATAATCATAAGCTTATATGCTTTGTATCAATCAGAATTATTTAATATAGAAACTAAAGAGATAAACAGTGAAACTAGAAAAATGATTGCTTCAAATGAAAAATCAATAAGTAATTTACATATTTCCTTAAGAGAGGTTATGGAGAAGGATTTAGTGAGATTAAAAACTGATGGATTAAGTATTATTAAACTTCAAAGTTATAGTAGTTCATATAGTAAAATTGTTATGAGGGAAATTAGTAAATTATACAAGGTTTTAGAAACGGTTAAGATAAATGAAATAGATAGTTGGTTAAATTCAGAAAAGGAGTCTATAGAAGTAGCTCTAAATAAAGAATTAACAAGAGCTGATTATAATGATATGGAAACTGTTTTTGAAAATGTAAGGAAGTATGGTATATGGATTACTGTGAATATTGCCGGTTATAATAATATGGAATGTGCTGGATAAATTGAATATAATTTATAAAAGGAGCTAGCATAGCTCCTTTTATTTTTATGGTGTCAAATATTTCTTTGATAATTCAGTAAGAATTTGAATATGGACTTCTTCATCTAGAATTATCCTATCAATAATTGAAATTATGTTGGAATCATCTATTTTTTTCTGAGTACTAATATATTGTTTAATAGCTACCTTTTCATCTTTAATATCGTAATTTATCATTTCGGTTACATTTAAGCCATAATTAATAAAATGAGGACTCCAGTTTAATTTTTTATCTTTTTTGTTAATCCAGTAGCCAGGGTTTCCACCTAGTTTTATTATTAGCTTTCCTAATATTTCTAAATGATACATTTCTACTATTGCAATATGTTCTAATGTTTTTGAAATTTCAGGGTATTGATTTTCTGTTCTGAAGTGATGATTTATATATTGAGATATGGCAGAAAATTCAGATACAGCACCAGCAAAGTTAACTTGGATTATTTCGGCATAATGCTTATTTGGCTTTGCAACAACTATTGGAGGATAAGGAAGCTTTGCCTTGCATAAGTTAAGATTATTGTCCATAAAAAAACTCCTAAAAAACAATTATATATATAATATGTTTAAGGAGTGTTAATAATGTCTATACAAGAATAAGTTTTATTTTTAGTAAATGTATTGCTAGAATCTGGTTATATGGTTATTTCAGAAATATTTAAAGTTCCAATAAACAAGGTTTGACTTATTTATAAGTGTTGATTATTATAATAAATAGGAAAATTAAAATTATGTAAAAAAAGGGGTAATATTATGGAAAGAAAAGAAATATTAAAACATATAGATCATACATTATTAAAGGCTGTGGCTACTTGGGAAGATATAAAAGTATTATGTGATGAAGCTATTGAGTATGGAACAGCCTCAGTATGTGTTCCAGCTTGCTATATTTCACGTATTCATAAAACATATGGCAATAAAATTAATATTTGTACAGTAGTAGGCTTTCCTCTAGGATACTCAGTAACAGAAGCAAAAGTTTTAGAAACTAAAAAAGCAATTGAAGATGGTGCTAATGAAATTGATATGGTTATTAATATAAGTGATGTTAAAAATGGAGATTATGATAAAGTAACTAAAGAAATTGCTGACTTAAAGGAAGTTTGTGGAGATAAAATTTTAAAGGTTATTATAGAAACTTGTTATTTAACTGAAGAAGAAAAGATCTCTATGTGCAAAGCTGTTACAGAAGCTGGAGCTGATTATATCAAGACATCAACTGGTTTTGGTACAGCAGGAGCAACAATAGAAGATATAAGATTATTTAAGAAACATATAGGACCAAATGTAAAGATGAAGGCAGCAGGTGGCGTTAAGACTATAGCTGATTTAGAAATGTTTATAAATGAAGGATGTGACAGAATAGGAACAAGTTCTGCTGTTAACATGCTTAAAGGTGAAGAAGTAACAGGATACTAAAAGAATTAATTGAAAATGGATAATTAATTCATCAGGATACAGAATATATAGAAAAAAGAAAAATAAATAAGAAAAGATGCTTCTCTTTAAGTAAGAAGGCATCTTTTCTTATTTAATTAAGATTAATTGTATTAGATGAGATATTGTTCTTTTTTAAAAAATTAGTCATGGTATTATAGCCAGAATTAAAAAGTTTTTCTTTATTTTGATAGGATATATAAAAATCTGTAACAGCAATATCAAAGGTAGGAATATCTATGGTGTGGATATTCTTTAGTGAACTAAAGTAAATAGATTCATTTGTAGTCATACAGGCATCTAGAATATCCATTAAATACTTACTTAAAGGGCATTTTTCTGCATAAGTTATATTTTTATCTTGATTACTTACAAGCTTCAAAGCAAAGGTGGGGTACTTTGTAGTAGTATTATTAAAAAGCCAGATAGGGAGATTACTTATGAGTCCACCATCTACTATGTAGCAGGAACCTTTAGGAGTCTTTAGTTTTTCAGGAATAAATATAAAAGGTAGGCTTATACTCATTTTTACAGCTTTAGATATTTCAAAATTCATTGGATTAATATTATATTTTTTTAAATCTTCAGGAAGAATTAATATTTGTTTTTGTGTTATATCAGTAGCAATAAATCTTAAAAAATTGCTGTTATTAGAAATATCTTTAAAATATTTTTTTCCCTTTGCACTATAAAGCTCTGTAAGCAATTCTTCAATGGCAGAGGTAGAAAAGATGCCTTTAGATTTAAATATGCTTAGGTTTCTTCCTATAAATGGGATAGATGCCAATATGGTTTTATTAATATATAAATTAAAATCTATATCAAATAAGATTTTTTTTACTTCGTAAGCAGAGTAACCTACAGCCATAAGTGAAGTTACTAAGGCACCTACGGAAGTTCCAGAAAAGCAATTGAATGTAAAGCCATAATCTTCTAGAGCACATAAAGCACCTATATGGGCAATTCCACGGACTCCTCCTCCTTGACATACAAGATTAATTTTCATAAATATCACCTAAAAAAATAGTTCTATAAATAGTTTAGCAAGATAAATTAATATTGTGAAATTTTAATTCTACAAAAAGCTTTATGATAATAAGTCAATAATGTTATATTTAAAAGTTATTGTTTAAGAAGTGAATATGATGAAGAATATTGACAAAAAATGTTTGGTATGATAACCTTAAAACAAGTAGTTTTAAAAACTACGTTATTAGGTTTTATATGAATTAAGTAAAATATAGAGGAATGGGGAAATAAGCATGATTAGAATAATATCAGATTCATCATCACTTTATTCAGAAAAAAAAGGTCAAGAAAAGAACATAACAATTGCCTCACTAACAGTACATATAAATGGAAAAAATTATAGAGAATATGAAGACATAGAAACGGAAGAATTTATAAAGATAATAAATGAAGGACATATGCCAACTTCATCTCAACCGTCAATTGGACATGTTGTTGATATATATAATCAGTATAAAGAAGATGAAATAATAAATATTTCAATGGCTGATGGTTTATCTGGTACATATAATTCAGCTTGTGTAGCTAGAGGAATGGTTGAAAATCCAGAGCGTATACATGTAATCAATTCACAAACTTTATGTGGTCCACAAAAATATTTAGTAGATTTAGCAATGGAACTTGTGGAACAAGGAAGACAATGTAAAGAAATAGTTGATGAAATTAATAAGGCATTAAAAGAATCTAAATCATATTTAATTCCACATGATTTTGATTATTTAGTGCGAGGTGGAAGAATATCCTCAATAGTTGGTAAGATAGGAAGTGTAATAAAGCTAGTTCCTGTAATGACAATGTCTGATGATAAGAAATCCTTAGTTAAGTTTACCACAAAGCGAACTTATAAAAAAGCTGTTCAAAAGATAATAGAACAGATGACAGAGGATGGTATAAATTCTGAACATAAGCTGTATATTTATCATGCATTTAATGAAGATGGAGCAGAAGAAGTTAAGAAAATAATATTATCAGCTATACCAGATGCTGATATTGAAGTGGGGTTATTAGGACCAGCTTTTACTACTCAAGGTGGACCAGGATGTATTTCAATACAATATATTAAGAAGCATGATGCTTTAAAATACTCTCTAGTTTAAATAATATAGATATAAATTGCATATAGTATCAAATTGAGATACTTAAAATAGTGTTAAACCCTACAAAGTCACTTAAAATGATTTTGTAGGGTTTAACACTATTCTATGATAAATTGATCTAATATTTTACCTTTAATATTTATGGATGTAATTTTAATATAATCATCGTATGAATCAGCAATTAAATAATGATATTCTGCAATAGGCGCCACTATCACACCTTTTTTACTTTTATATTTATCTCTAAGTTTTTCACCACCACCGCCTGTTATAATTTGATATAGGTCTTTCAAATTATTAGTTTTATTTATAAGACGTCTAGAGTAATTATGCTCATGACCACAAAAAACAGCATCAATATTACATTCTTCTATGGTAAGTAATAAATTATCACGGTCAGCTGCATATAAATCTAAGCAATCTCCTAAATGAGCTCCAGTTGGAAATAGTGGAGAATGTATGAAAAGAAGCTTTTTCTTATTACAATCAGTTGTTATTTCCTTTAGCCAATGAAGAACTCTTTCACTAACTTTCTGAATTTCACCATAGTGAAAGGAGTTTAGAACAATAATTCGTATATTAGAAAAGTCTAAGAAATATATTGTTTTATTATATTCCTTAAGATAATTACTTTCAGGAATCATATTGTCATAAATTGAGGCAAATATCTTTTCAAAGCGATTATCTGTAGGGTTTGTATTAACTTCGTTATCACCAATTACAGGTAAAAGTTGAGTGTTTGGATAATGTTTATTTATTGTGCTGTTAAAATCCTCAAGTTGGAGTTTTAAAATATTAGTGTCTTTTGAACCAGCAATTGAATCACCACAAATTATTATAAAATCAGGTGATGGAGCATATTTTTTAGATGATTTTAATAAGTTGTTTAAAACCTTTTTATTTATACCATTGTCTTTTCCTTTAGTATCACCAAAAATAATAAATTTCATATAAATCTCTCCAAGAATAAGCAGTAAATATTTCAGATATTTATTATATAGTTTTAATTATTTTTACATAATGCAAAGTTAATATTTAAATTCAATAATAATATATGATGTATTTAATTTATTTGTCATAAATATAAATGGCATATGAAAAATTCATATGCCAAATAAAACTAATTGATAAAAAATTAGAAGAATAAGAATAATAGTGGAAGCCAGTATAGGTTATTATTAAATCCCCAATTTCCATAACCATAATTTCCATAACGTCCATTATTGCATTGACAAGGATTATAGCAACAATTGTTATTATTATACATAATTATTACCTCCTAAATATTTATATACTACAGTATATTCAACATATTTTTAAAAGTGTATAGTATTATATTTTTATTTTTTGTGAATAGAATTACTAAACTCTGATTTTAGAAATTTAGGTTATGATGCAAGTCAAACATTTGATAAATAGTAGGTGATTGATAAAGAAGTTTATCTATAAATTAGAAATAAATAGATTAATTTATTTATTCATAGGTATAGAGGGATTTTGAATAAGAATTTCAAATAAAGTATAATTAAAATATAAAAATAAGTACATTTAAAATAGTAGGTGAAAAAAGATGAAGATAGGATTAGTTTTATCAGGTGGAGGCGGAAAAGGAGCATATGAGCTTGGCGTATGGAAAGCATTAAAAGAGCTTAACTTAAATAAGTATATATCAGTTTTTTCAGGAACATCTATCGGAGCTTTTAATGCAGCTTTATTTGCAATGGATGATTTGGAAAAAGCAGAAAATTTATGGGATGAAGTTACTATGGATAAGCTAGTACCAATAAGTAAGAAGGAATTAATAAAAAGAGGAATAGGATTATATTTAGGAAGCAAAAATCCACAGCTTGTAATTAAATTACTCAGTGATAAGTTAGACCATGGTTCAATAAGTAATGAAGGTGCTGTTGAAGTATTAAATAAGTACATTGATTGTAATAAAGTTAATGAAAATAACAAAATATGTTATGCTGCATGTACCAAGATTCCAGAGTGTTCTGTTAAGTATTTCAGAATAAATGATTATGAAGAAAATGAAGCAAGAAAAATGATTTTAGCATCGGCATCACTTCCGTTAATTTATGATAGTACAGAAGTGTTAGGAGATAAATATATTGATGGTGGTATGGTGGATAATACGCCTATACAGCCAGTTTATGATGAGGGATGTGACATAATAATTGTTGTACTGCTTTCCAAGGAAGTAACAATAGATAGGAGTCTTTATCCAGAGGCAAAATTAATAATAATTTCTCCTGAAAGACTTGTGGAAAATACTTTAAATGGAACTTTGAATTTAGATGCAGATGCTAAAAGAATACGGATAAATGAAGGATATAATGATACTATGAACAAGCTTATGCCTATAGTGGAAATGGTAAAGTTTATTAAAGAAAAAGAAGAGGAGAAAGCTAATCCTAGATTATATAAAGCTTATAATTATTCTAAAAAGATAGTGGATAAATTTATATCTAGGTAAATAGATTTTTATAGAAATACATTAATTGATAAATATATTATATAAATTTGTTAAAAATATTAATAAAATATAGGAATAGAAATATGGAGATAAGAAATGAAGGAACTTGTTTGTGAATTATGTAAAAGGTCTGGTGTCCCTAAACTTACAGAACATCACCTTATTCCAAGGGAAGAGGGAGGAAGAGATAAGGAAACTGCATTGCTATGTGAAGACTGTCATAAACAAACTCATGCCTTATATACTAATAAGGAACTTGCCATGAGACTCAATACTTTAGAAAAACTTAAATGTGATTATAAGATTGAAAAATATCTTAAGTATGTAAAAAAGCAATGTCCATCAAAGAAGCTATCCATAAAAAAGTCTAGGGAAGTAAGAAAGAAAAGCAAGAGGTAAAGAATAAATAAAATACTTACAACTTAATTAGTTTAATATACCCATAAATAAGATAATATATCTTATTTATGGGTATATTTAGCTATTATATTTTTGGAAGAGATTCAAAATAACTAAACAACATAATATAGATAAAAATTATGATTTATTAATACTTAAAATAAGAAAAGTCTTGAAAGGGATATATGTAAGTGGTAAAATAAAGAAAGTAACCGGTTGTGTAACCGGTAAAATATAAAACTAGTTAAGTTAACTAGTTTTATAATGTATTAATAATATTAAAACCTGTTGACTCCCTATAGTCTATTGAGGTTTTTACATGAACAGTTTTAAATGGCGTAGAATTATCTTTGATACGTGAAATAATTAATTCAGCTGCTAAATTGCCCATATCATAACTAGGAATAGTAATAGTAGTAAGTTGAGGTACTATAATTTTTGCCTCCAATGAACCATCAAACCCACATACTAAAGTATCTTCAGGAATAGAAATATTAATTGATTTTAAAGCATTTACCAATGATACAGCAATAAAATCATTTGCACAGATAAATGCATCAGGAAGTTTATCTAGTTTCTTAATATTATCTCTAAGCCATGAAGAATCTGAATATGGATTTGAATCATTATCTAATATACATGTGCTTTTATCAAGTTGAATATTATAATCAAGTAATGCTGAGCAGTAGCCTTGCCAACGTTCATAAAAGCTTTGGCAATGATTAGGATCACCTACGAAACTTATATTTTTACAACCATTATTTATTAGGTTTTTAGTTACAGTATAAACACTATTATAATTTTCCATCAGTAGAATATCTGATTCAAGATTAGGACATTCTTTAGTAGTAGGGCAATCGATGAACAGTGTAGGAATTCCTAGCTTACAAATAAAGTTGCTATAATTAGCATCAAACATTTCTATGCAAATAATTGCATCTATTAATTCAGTTTGAAAGTTGCTTGGTAGCTTTCTAGAGAGTAAATCATCTTCTCTAATTATATATATTGATAACTTTATCCCCAAACTACTTATCTTTTTTTCAAATCCAGATAAAAATTTAGAACCAAAGTGTGAAGAGTTTGGCATATTAGTGGTGAAAAGTGCAATTTCTTTATTTTTAAAAGTAATATTTTTATTTTCTTGAGAAAAATTCTTATAGCCCATCTCAAATGCAGTTTGGATTACTTTCATCTTAGTATCTTCAGATATATTTCCAGTATTATTTAGCGCTTTGGAAACAGTGTTTCTTGATATATTTAATTTATCAGCTATATCTTGTGCTGTAATTTTCTTGTTTTGCATTATTTATAACTCCTCATTTTTACAAATTTATAAATTTTTAAAATATTTATAATAAGTATAGCAAACTAACTATAAAAATAAAAGATAAATACATAATTATTGTTACAAAAGTAAAAGAGTATAGTTTACAATATAAAAAGTATATAGTTTACAATGTAAAAATAAAATATTGATAAATATAACAAAAATAGTTGACGATGTAAAATAATGGTGATAATATTAGTTTATAGAGAAATGAAAATGTTTGCAATGGTATAAAGGTAAGCGGAATTGTTTCTAAAATTATAAGAAGGGATGAGATTATATTGAGAGAGCTAAAAAGTGATGTTTTAGTTAGAAATGAAAAAATACAGGGAGAGTTTTTCAGAAGTAAAAAGCAAGATTTAAAAGTAAGTATTTATAAAAAATTAGATTATATGAAAAAAAACTACCAGTTATATTTGTTTTTTACATTACCTCCATTACTGTTGTTAATAATTTTTAAGTATATTCCTATAGGTGGAATACTAATTGCTTTTGAAGACTATAACCCTATCAGTGGAATACTAGGAAGTGAGTGGGTTGGATTAAAACATTTCCAAAGATTTATGTCCTCACCAGATTTTATGACCTTACTGATGAATACTTTAAAATTAAGCGTTTATGGATTGTTATGGGGATTTCCAGTACCAATTATTTTAGCTTTACTTTTAACTAGGGTAAAAAGTGAAAGAATAAAGAAAATAGTGCAATTAATAATTTATGCACCAAACTTTATTTCTGTAATAGTAATATCAGGTATGATTATATTATTTTTATCTCCTGTTGGACCTGTAAATCAATTTTTGGGAACATCAATTAATTTTATGACTAAGCCAGAAGCATTCCGTACTATATATATTGCCAGTGGAATTTGGCAAGGGGCAGGTTGGGCGTCTATTATTTACACCGCAGCTCTTTCTAATTCAAGTAAGGAACTAACAGAAGCTGCTGTCATTGATGGAGCTAATATTTTTCAACAGATTTGGAATGTTGATATTCCAGCTATAAAGCCAATTATGATTATTCAATTTATTTTATCAGTAGGTGGAATAATGAGTATAGGATTTGAAAAAGCACTTGCTTTACAAACAAGTTTAAATATGCCTACATCTGATATATTAGCTACTTATACTTACAGAATGGGGTTACAGTTAGGTGATTATAGTTTCTCTACAGCAGTTGGATTATTTAACTCAGTAATAAATATAATACTACTTATTATGGTGAATGTAACTATAAAGAAAATGAACGAAGATGAAGAAGTAGGCTTATAGGAGGGTAAAATGGTAAAGAAAAGAAAAAGAAATCTTTCAATGTCAGATAAAATTATTTTAAATAGTGGATATATATTGCTAGGAATTTTTCTACTTGCTATTATAATTCCACTTGCATATATAGTTATTGCTTCATTTACAGATCCTACTGTGCTAAGCAGTGAAGGAATAACATTCGATTTTAGCAAATGGTCATTAGATGGATATAAGAGAGTTCTGCAAGATGATATGATTTTAAGAGGATTTTTAAATTCTATTTTTTATTCAATTTCATATGCAGTAATTTCAGTTGCAGTTACACTTATGGCAGCATATCCGTTATCAAAAGATAAGTTTGTGGGTAAGACATTTATAAACACTTTATATGTAATAACTATGTTTTTAGGTGGAGGATTAATCCCAACATATTTATTGATGGATAAATTAAATCTTTTAAACACTATATGGGCTATGTTATTACCAGGAGCCATAAATGTATGGAATATAATGCTTGCAAAAACATATTTTAAGTCACTACCTAAAGAATTAAGAGAAGCTTCATCTATAGATGGAGCAAGTGAAATAAAGCATTTCTTTAAAATAGTGTTACCAGTATGCAAACCAATTATAGCAGTATTGATGTTATACCAATTTGTAGCTCAATGGAATGGATATTTTGATGCAATGATTTATTTAGATGATTCTAAGCTACAGCCACTACAACTAGTAATAAGATCAATATTAATTCAAAATTCACCATCTACAGGAATGATAGCTGATATACAAAATATGGCTGAAATGTCTAAGATGGCCGAATTATTAAAGTATTCAACAATAGTAATTTCAAGTTTACCATTGTTAATTATGTATCCATTTTTCCAAAAATATTTTGATAAAGGTATAATGATGGGCTCAGTAAAAGGCTGATATTATATAAAAGGGAGAGAGTAAAATGAGAAAAAATAAGATAAAAAGAATTTTAAGTATTGTAATGTTAACTGTAGTAACTACATCTTTAAGTGCTTGTGGAAGTAAGAAGGAGGAAAATGTAACTGTACATTCTGATGTATCATTTCCACTAGAGGAAACTGCCACTTTAACTATGCTTACAAGTGCACCAGCAGTATCAGAACAAAATCCTAATAATAGACTTATATTTAAAAGATTACAAGAAAAAACTAATGTAGAAGTAGATTGGACATGCTATCCAGATGATCAATATGGCGATAAAAAAAGTTTAGCATTATCTAAAAAAGATACACTACCTGATGTAGTTTTTAATGCTGGAATGAGTAATTATGATTTACTTCGTTACTCTAAACAAGGCGTAATTATTGCTGTTGAAGATTTGATAGATGAATATATGCCTAATTTAAGCAAGATATTAAATGAAAATCCTGAGTATAGAAAGATGATAACAGCTCCTGATGGACATATATATTCATTCCCTTGGATTGAGGAATTAGGTACTGGAAAAGAAGCTATACAGGCTGTAGGAGATATGCCTTTTATAAATAAAAAATGGCTAGACGAATTAGGGTTAGAAGTACCAACTACAACTGATGAATTAGTTGAAGTGCTAAAAGCTTTTAGGGATAAGAAACCAGAAGGTAGAACAGATGTAATACCTATGACGTTCATTATAAATAATGGAGACCAAGATCCAGGAATATTATTAGGAGCTTTTGGAGAAGGGGACAATAGTGATCATTTTCTTGTAACAAATGATAAAAAGGTTATTTATTCAACTGTACAAGAGGGATATAAAGAAGGTATAAGCTGGCTTCATTCACTTCAAGAAGAAGGACTTATAGATCCAGAAGCATTTACACAAGATTGGGCAACTTATGTATCTAAAGGTAATAATGGAAGATATGGAATGTTCTTTACTTGGGATGCAGCAAATATAGTTACAAATCCAGAAGATTATATTGCATTACCAGCACTAGCAGGACCAAATGGGAACGTTAATGTACCAAGATCAAATGGAGCAGGTATAGACATTGGAAGATGTGTAATAACTACTGCTAATAAGAATTTAGAATTAACAGCAAAATGGATAGATGAATTATATGATCCATTACAATCAGTACAAGATAACTGGGGAACTTACGGAGATGAAGAACATCAAAATGTATTTGAACTAAAAGAAGATGGTTCATTAGCACATTTACCTTTAGGAGATACTTCACCTTGGGAAGTTAGAGTAAATCAAAATGTAGGTGGTCCTTTAGCAGTTCTTAATGAATACTATGGAAATTATACAACATGTCCAGATGATGCCCAAGAAAGGTTAAATATACTCCATGAAACTTATGTAAAAGATATGAAGGCAGAGTATAACTATCCTGTATTACTTATGACTCAAGAAGATATAGAATTGGTTACTCAATATGAAACAGCAGTACGACAATATACTGAAAGAAAAAAAGCTGAATGGATTTTAAATGGAGGCATAGAAAAGGAATGGGATTCTTATCTTGATGAGATGGAAAAATTAGGGCTATCAAAAATGTTGGAAATAAAGCAAAAATATTTAGATGAATATTTTAAATAATAAACATACGCAAGTGGCAGATTGTCACTTGTGTTTACTGAAAAATATTAGAGGAGTGGATTAGGGTAATTATGAGTAGTTCAGTTTTAGAGAAAGCAAGAGATTATGAGAATAGATTTATTGAGAGTATAAAAAGCGAAGAAAGACCAGCTTTTCATATATCAGCACCAATTGGTTGGATTAATGATCCAAATGGATTTTCAATTTTTAATGAAGAATATCATTTGTTTTATCAATATAATCCATATGGTACAGTGTGGGGGCCAATGCATTGGGGGCATAGTAAATCAAAAGATATGATAAAGTGGCAACAGCTACCAGTAGCTATGGCACCAGATAGTAAATATGATATAGATGGATGTTTTTCAGGGAGTGCTATAGAAGATAATAATAAACATATACTTATGTATACTGGAGTAGTTGATAAGAAAAATGAAAATGGTGAGCATTATGTAAGACAAGTTCAATGTATAGCTATTGGTGATGGAGAAAATTATTTTAAGCTAGATAGTAATCCAGTTATAACTGATGAATTATTACCAGAAGGAAGCAGTTTTGAAGATTTTAGGGATCCTAAGATATGGAAAGAAGATGGAGATTTTTATTCAGTTGTTGCTAGTAGAAGTAAAGATGGTAGTGGACAGATATTAATGTTTAAGTCAGAGAATTTAAAAACTTGGGAGTTAGTTACTATCTTAGACAAGAGTGAAAATAAATTAGGTCGTATGTGGGAGTGTCCAGATTTCTTTAATATAGATGGAAAAAATGTACTTGTAATTTCACCACAAGAGGTTAGAGCTACCAAAGATGGATTCCATAATGGGAATAATACTGCATTTTTAATTGGAGAGTATGATAAAGAAAATAAAAAATTTAATAGAGAAAAAACAAAGGTAATAGATTTTGGATTAGATTTTTATGCACCTCAAACATTTGAAGATAAAGATGGTAGACGTATAATGATTGGATGGATGCATTCTTGGGAAAATAGAATTATTCCTAATGAGTTTAAATGGTGTGGAATGATGACAATACCAAGAGAAATTAGAATAAAAGATAATAATGTAATTCAAACGCCAATTAAGGAAATTGAAAATTACTATGGTGATACAGTAAAATATGAAAAAATAACTATAGATAAAGAAGTTTCGCTAGAAGGAATTAACGGAAGAGTACTTGATATGACTTTAGATATCGACGCTTCAAAAGCTGAAGAATTTGAAATCAAATTTGCAAAAAATAATGAGTATGAAACGATAATAAGATATTATTCAAAAAGAAATACAATAGAGTTTGATAGAAGTTATTCAGGAAAATATGGAGATATTCTTCATAAAAGAGAGATGAAGGTTAAAGATAATGATGGTAAGTTAAGAATGAGATTAGTTTTAGATAAATATTCTGCTGAAATATTTGCAAATGATGGAGAACAAGTAATGACTTCAACATTTTATACACCATTGGATGCACAAGATATAACACTTTCATCAAAAGGAAAATCAATACTTAGCATTGAAAAACATAAAATCGACATATAAATTATAAAAATTAATCAAAATATTTAAAGTTATAAAATAGAGTACTAGGAAATGGAGATTAAACTATTATGAAAAAAGTAATTTGTCCTGGAGAGGCGTTAATAGATTTTGTATCAACAGATGTAGGTAAATCATTAGAGAATACAAATGGATTTGTAAAAAAAGCTGGTGGGGCTCCAGCAAATGTAGCATCAGCTATATCTAAATTAGGAGCAGAAGCTTATTTTGCAGGAACTGTAGGAAAGGATGCTTTTGGAGCATTTATAGAAACTACTTTAAAAGCTAATAATATTAATACAAGTTTATTGTTTAAGCTAGAAAATCATAGTACTACATTAGCATTTGTTTCGTTAATGGAAGATGGAGAGAGAGATTTTGAATTCGCAAGGGATGCTGATTCGCTTTTATCAATTGATATGTTTAAGGATAAATTAGAGTGTTTTGATTTATTTCATTTTGGAAGTGCCACAGCATTTCTTGAAGGAGAATTGAAAAAAACATATTATAAATTAAAAGAGTATGCAGTTGAAAATAACAAGTTAATAACATTTGATGCTAATTATAGAGAAAATTTATTTGCTGATAAAAAAGAAGAATTTATTAAATGCTCTGTTGATTTTATAAAGGATAGTTTTATTGTAAAACTAAGTGAGGAAGAAGCATTGTTAATTAGTGGTAAAAATGAAGTTAAAGAAGCTGCCCAGTATATTGTAAAATTAGGTTGTGAAAATTTGATTATAACATTAGGTAAAAAAGGCTCTTTAGTAACAACGAAGAAAACACAAGTATTAGTGCCAACAAAAGAAATGGTAATGATAGATGCTACAGGAGCAGGAGATGCTTTTATGGGAGCTGTCATTGCTCAGATTATAAATAAACCAGATAAAGATATTGTTGAAATTGTTAAACTAGCTAATTTAGTAGGAGGAATAACCACAACTAAAATAGGTGCACTTGAATCAATACCTACTTGGGAAGAAGTTGAAAAGTATAAATAAGGAAATACTGAGATTTAGTTAACTAAATCTCAGTATTTTTTATACGTATAAATATTAAGAAGTTGTATCTCTTTGAATTAATTCAGTGTCTATATTAATATGTTCAATAGTTATAGGCATATTTTTATTTTTAGCATTAATTTGTCTAAGAATTAATTTCATTGAGTCCTCAGCAATTTTAACAATATCTTGCTTAACAGTGGTAATTGGAAGGATAGACTCCATAGAAATTGGTGAATTATCAAATCCTATTATTTCATATTCATCAGGTATATTTTTTTTATTTTTTATTAAAATATTCAATAAAATATTGGCATGAGTGTCATTGCTTAAAAATATACCTTTTTTTCCATTAGGATATTTTTTTTCAATGTCTTCATATATATTATAAATATTATGATAAGCTGTATCAAATGTACTTCCTATTTTAGAAAGATAACATTTATAATTAATGTTATTAGTCTCACAAGCAGTTTTAAACGCTTCAATACGTTTATAAGAAGGAGTGTCTTCCTTTACATCTCCGTTTATATGAATTAACATATCACAATTATTGTTAATTAGTAAATTAGTTGCTTGCAAAGAGCCATAATAATTATCACTATTAACACTTGAAATATACTTGTTTTCTCTTTCAATAGAGACTATAGGAATATTTAATTCACTTAGGGTTTTAGAATCTATAGAATGGCTTAGTATAATTAATCCTTCGATTTGATAAGCTAATAATTCGTTTATATAATTCATTTCTTCATCTCTATTGTTATTTCCAACAAATACTAAAAATTTATACTTGTATTTTGGATAAGTATTAATAAGAGAATCTAAAATTTGAGAATAGTAATGTAAAAATAAATCAGGAATAATAATACCAATCATTTCTGTTTTACCATTAGCTAAACTTCTAGCAACTTTATTTTCTTTGTAGTCTAATTCAACTAAAGCATTTTCAATTTTTTTCTTAGATTCTTCAGTTAAAGAATCAGGATTATTGAAATATCTAGAGATAGTTGTTTTAGAAAAGTTTGTTTTTTTTGCTATATCGTTAAATGTAATTTTTTTCTTCATATGCACCTCACCTAAGTATATTATATCAAAAAAGGATTTCAAATGAAAATAAAATGCTTATAGAACATTAACATGTAATCGATAACATGATAATATTACCTTAAAATAACCGGTTATGTTACCGATTACTAAAACTAGGAGGGAATTATATAGGGAGACCTAAGATACATTTAACAGCACCGAGAAATTGGATTAATGATCCAAATGGATTTATTTATTATAAGGGAGAATATCATTTGTTTTATCAATATTTCCCATATGATAATGAGTCTTTTGAGTCATCACAAGTAAAAATATTTTCTGAAGATAGATATACATTTAATAATTTAGAAGATAAGAAAATAATTATAGAACCGATTATGGATGAAAAGTTAGGACATAGAACTCATACAAGAGATCCAAAAGTATGGAAATATAAAGATAGATATACGTTAATACTTGGGAGTAAGTTTATAGAAAGTGGTAGTGATAAGTTTACTGGAGAAGTTCTATTTTACACTAGTGAGGACGGCGAAAACTGGAGTTATAAAAATAGGTATTATGATGAAAAAATAGGAGATATGTGGGAATGTCCAGATTTATTTGAAGTCGATAATGAATATATATTAATTATGTCTCCGGAACATTTAATAAGTGATGGAAATAATTACACTAATAATACTGTTTACTCAATAGTTGGCTTTGATGAAGAATCCTGTGATATTGAAGATTGATGATGAAGTAAATGATCTTAGATGAGGGATTAGATTTATATGCAGCACAAACAAATATTGATAAATACGGAAATAGGATATTAATTGGATGGATGCGTATGCCTAGCAAGCCTTCTAATGAAGAGTGGATAGGAATGATGACACTACCAAGAAAAATAACAGTTAGGAAAAATCAAGTGTATTTTAGTATACCTGACTATATCGATGATAAGTTTAATAAAAAAATAGATATAGGCAAATTTGATATAAATAATTCATGTAAAATAAATGTTACGTTAAAATCAGGAATTTCAGCTCTATTAGGAATTACTGAGCCAGCCGTATTTGGGGTAAATTTAAAATTAAAGTATCCATTTGTAGGTGCATTAATAGGTTCTGCCGTAGGTTCAGCATATGCTACATTTATGAAAGTATTATCATTATCTCAAGGACCAGCTCTGGGTTACCTGGAGTTATAGTGATTAGACCAAAGTCTATGGTACAATATATGGTAACAATGGTTATTACATTTGTTACAGCAACTGTAGCAACAATTTTGCTATCCACGGTTTTTCAAAAGAAAGAGAATAGCACTAACTAGATAATTTAATAAATATATAAGGCTGTATCAAAAAGTTTATTATTTTTGGTATAGCTTTATTGTTTTGAATAGATAGTTTTAAATATATGTAAGATTGATAAACTAATAATTATATTATACTTGAAATATGTTTTATTAATATATATAATATTGAAGGAATTAGTATGGTGCTTTTAGTTTATAAATATAAATAGGCAAAAGTTAAAAGGGAATGTGATGAAATTTCACAACAGCCCCCACTACTGTGATAGAGGATGAAAGCTAAAATTATAAATTCCATTGAGATATTTTCTTGAGAAGGAGTTTAGTGAGTAAAGAGATTCTTAAGTCAGGAAACCTGCCATAACTTTAATAGTGTTTTTCTTTGGGAGGGAGAGAACAAAAAAGGAGAAAAAAATGAATAAATTATTTAAAAGGTTTGCAGCAATATCTTTATCCACTATGATTGCTTTTGGCTTAATTAGCTGTGGAAATAATGCAGAAAAAAAAGATAATACTGCAAATCAATCATCTCAAGTTGGAGAAGTAGTATATCCAGTAACTATAACAGATTCTTTTGGTAAAGAGGTAACTTTAGATAAGGAACCTAAAAAGATTATTTCTGTAGCACCTAACATAACAGAAATGATATATGAACTTGGAGCAGAAGGCAAACTTGTAGGAAGAACTGATTATTGTGATTATCCAAAAGAAGTAACAAATATTGAATCAATTGGTAATTTAATGACGCCAGATATTGAAAAAATAATAAGCTTAGAACCAGATTTAGTAATTACTTCAACTCATTTTGATAAGGAAAATACAGCTAAACTTGAAGCAGCTGGTATTAAGATTATAGGATTATATGAAGAACATGATGTTGATGGTGTTTACACTATGATGGAAACATTAGGAAAAGCTTTAAATAAACAAGATGAAGCAACTAAGGATGTAGCTGCAATGAAATCTACTATTAAAGAAGTAACTGATGCTGTTAAAGATTTAGAAGAACCTACAGTTTATTATGTAGTAGGATATGGAGAATATGGTGATTTCTCTGCACCAGAAAATACTTTTGCAGGAGAAATTATTAAATTAGCTGGTGGAGATAATATAGTACCAGCACAAGACAATTGGTCATATAGTTTAGAGGCACTTTTAGAAGCAGATCCTGAAATAATCATTATAGGTAATGGTATGAAGGATGGATTTGAGACAGCTGAAGGATATAAGGAGTTAACTGCTGTTAAAGAAGGAAAAGTATACGAAATAGATAATAACTTAATAGACCGTCAAGGCTATAGAAATGCAGAAGGAGTAATGACTTTAGCAAAGATATTCCATCCAGAAGCCTTTCAACAATAGGAGGAGCATATTTTGGAATCAAAGAAAGCAAGAAACTATATTTATATTAGCTTATTGTGCGTTTTTTTATTCCTATGTATAGTGGTTTCTGCATCAGTAGGATCATCATCTATTAATCCAGTGGAAAGTTTAAAGCTTGTGCTTAATAAAATTCCTTTGATAAATAGAGTTATTGATACTACTGATATAAAAGAAATATATGAAGTAATTATTTGGAAGGTGCGCTTACCAAGAATTTTGCAAGCATCTCTTGTTGGAGGGGGGCTTGCAGTGGTAGGTTGCACCTTTCAAGCAATATTTAGAAACTCTTTAGCAGATCCACATATATTAGGTATTTCATCAGGAGCATCATTAGGAGCAACAATTGCAATATTGTCAGGTTTAACACTTAATTTTTTAGGAATAGGTATTATTAGTATATTTGCTTTTATTGGAGCAATAGCAACTGTAATGTTGGTATATAAAGTAGGTGGCTTAGGTGGAAAAATAATAACTACAAATCTTTTATTAACTGGTACAGCTATAGGAACAATGTTAAGTTCTGTTATTTCACTACTTATGATTTACAACAGAGATAATTTAGAAAAAGTTTATTTATGGACACTAGGCAGTTTTTCTTCTGCCAATTGGAGCAAAGTATTATTTATGTTTATAGTATCTTTAATATCCGTAGTAATATTATTTGTTTTCAGTAGGGATTTAAATGTAATTCTTACAGGTGATGAGGTGGCAGCAAGTTTAGGAATAGATACTGTAAAATTAAAAAATCTACTTATAATTTTTTGTGCTATATTAGTTGCAGCAAGTGTATCAGTAAGTGGAACTATTGGATTTGTAGGGCTTATTATTCCTCATTGCATGAGATTACTAGTAGGTTCAGATCATAGATTACTTTTACCATTTTCATATTTTGGTGGAGCTGCATTTATGATAATATGTGATACTATAGCTAGAACAATAGCTGCTCCTACAGAAATACCTGTAGGAGTAATAACAGCTGTTTTTGGAGCACCATATTTTATATATTTACTTTATCGTAATTCAAAGAATGGAAGAGTTTGAGGTGAAGTGAGATGACGGAAAATATTTTGTCAATTAGCAATTTAAGCTGGCAACCAAATAATGAAGAAAAATATATATTAAATGACATATCCAGTGATTTTAAAGAAGGTGGTTTTTATGGTATATTGGGACCTAATGGTTCAGGAAAGACTTCTTTAATAAAACATATTTTAAGATTTTTAGAAGTAAAAGAAGGAAATATTTCTTTAGATGAAAGAAACATAAATAAGTATTCAAGAAAAGAATTGGCAACAAATATTTCTTTTGTACCTCAAAATGTTAATATGGATGTAAATTTTTCTGTATATGATATTATTGCCATGGGGAGAACACCATATTTAAAAAGATTTCAAGATTTAACTATTGAAGATAAGGCAATTATACAACATGCTATGGAAATTGCAAATTGTGCTTATTTAAAAGATAAGATATTTGCTAATTTAAGTGGAGGGGAATCACAAAGAGTATTAGTAGCTAGAGCTATAGTACAGGATACTAAATATTTAATATTAGATGAGCCTATTTCACATCTTGATATACGATATCAGATAGAATTGATGGAGACATTAAAAAGGCTTAATAATGAGGAAAATAAAACAATTATTGCAATCTTGCATGATTTAAATTTAAGTTCAGCATATTGCAAGGAGATAGTACTTATGAAAAATGGAAAAATTTTTTCTAAAGGAAAAGTAGAATCAGTACTTACTAAAGAAAATTTGAAGGCTGTATATGAAATGGATTTTGAAATTCAACATTTAACTAAAAGTAATCAATTATTTTTTGTACCCTTAGTATCTGGATTATTGAATAAATATAAATAAAACATATGCTGTTAAAGTATATGTTTTTTTGTTATTTAGGGTATTTTGATTATAAAAAAATAGATATTAAGGCAAGATAATAATAAAGGAGGAATATATAATGGAAAATAATATGGCTATGGAATATCCAATGTTTTGTTATCAATGTGAACAAACATCAGGGGGAAAGGGATGCACTAAGATGGGTGTATGTGGGAAAACCCCTGAAGTAGCAAATCTACAAGATTTATTAATATTTCAATTAAAAGGAATAAGTTGTTATGCAAATGAATTTATAAAAAAGGGAGAAAATGTTGATAAATCAACAATAGCTTTTATCGAAGATTGTTTATTTACAACATTAACAAATGTTAATTTTGATGCAGATAATCATGTTAAGTTATTAAGAGAATCTCAAAAAATAAAAGATGATTTAAAAAAGAAGGTTGGTAAAATTAAAAATGATACAGCTCATGTAACTTATATATTAAGAGAAAGCAAAGCAGAAATGCTTGAAGATTCAAAAATTGCAGGAATTATGTATGATCAAGATTTAGATCCTGATATACGTTCATTAAGACAAACAATTGTATATGGATTAAAAGGTATAAGTGCTTATGGACATCAAGCAAGATATTTAGGTTATTACGATGATCAAGTAGATAATTTTTATGTAAGAGCTTTAGAAGCAACAACAGATGATAGTTTATCAGTAGAAGAGTTAATAAGATGGACTATGAGAACTGGTGATATGAGTATTGCTATAATGAAAAAGTTAGATGAAGCAAATAATAAAGTATATGAACAGCCTTCACCACATAAAGTAAATGTAAAGATTAAAAAGGGACCTTTTATTATAGTTTCTGGTCATGATTTAAGAGATTTAGAACAGCTATTAGAACAAACAGAAGGAAAAGGTATAAATATATATACCCATGGAGAAATGTTACCTTCACATGGTTATCCAGGATTAAAGAAATATAAACATTTAATTGGAAATTATGGAGGTGCATGGCAAGATCAACAAAAAGAATTTGATGGTATTCCTGGATGTATACTAATGACTACCAATTGTCTTATGAGACCAAGAGAAACATATAAAGATAGAATATTTACAACTAATGTTGTTGGATGGGATGGAGTTATAAATATACCAAAAGGAAAAGATGGTAAAAAAGATTTTACACCAATAATTGAAAAAGCATTAGAATTAGGTGGCTTTGAAGAAGACCAAGAACCACATGAAATTATTGTAGGTTTTGGTCATCATGCAACTTTAAGCAATGCAGAAGCTATTGTAGGAGCTGTAAAGGATGGGAAAATAAGACACTTCTTTTTAATAGGAGGTTGTGATGGGGCAAGACCAGGTAGAAATTATTATACTGAATTTGCAAAAAAGATACCAGATGATTGTATAATTCTTACTTTAGCATGTGGAAAATATAGATTCAATAAATTAGATTTTGGTGAAGTAGCAGGTTTACCTAGATTATTAGATGTAGGACAATGTAATGATGTTTATTCAGCAATTAGAATAGCTACAGCATTAGCAGATGCTTTTGGAACAGATGTAAATGGATTACCATTATCTTTAATAGTTTCATGGTATGAACAAAAAGCTGTAGCAGATCTTTTAGCATTGCTATCATTAGGAATTAAAGATATATATTTAGGACCAACACTTCCTGCTTTCTTTAGTCCTAATGTTCTTCAATATCTTATAGATACTTTTAATTTGCATTTAATAAGTACACCTGAAGATGATTTAAAAACTTGTTTGAAACAAGAGATATAAAAGAAATATAAGTTAGTTTGAAAATAATGTGTATTTTATATGAATATTATTTATATTTGTAACAAATGTTACTTAAAATAATTTAAAGTTGATGTATATTAATATTATAGTTTGAAGTAAAAAGTATTATGTAAGTTGATAGGAGAAGAGAAAATGAGTTTATTTTTAGGTAAAATACATTTTTGGTTATTTAATAAGGTATTATGGTTTGAAGGGTTAGAGGATGAAATTATAAAGTTAGCACAAGAAGAAGGATTAAATGTAAAAAAATTAAGTGTTGAAATTAATAATAAGTATGGACAAAAAACTGAAAATAAAAATTTAGAAGAAATAATAGATACAAGTAATATTCATGGATGGTTACAAAATAAAATTCATAGTGCAGAAGGAAGAATGGCAGCATGGACAAAAGCTATCTTAGAAAATAATGAAACTGCAATTGGAAAATTAGAAAATATATATGCTAATCAAGGAATAAAAGCGGCTAAAGAAGTAAAAGAAGAAAAAAATATTATAAGTGCTAAAGAAATATATGATAGCATTAATGATTATATTCTTGATGGTATGCCTTGTGACAGAGTTAATGAAGTTATAATAGCTGAAGAAGATAAAGTGCAATGGAAGAGAAGAATATGTGTACATAACGATATCTGGCAAAAAGAATCAATGGATGTATCTATATTCTATCAATTAAGAAATATATGGATAAAAGCATTTGTTCAAGAAGTAAATAGTCAATATGAGTATGTTAAAATAGATGAAACTACAATGGAAATAAAGAAAAAGCAATGAGGAAAAAACTATGAATGCTATAGAATTAATGAATGAAGAACATAAAAATATACTAAGAATGATTAAGGTTATAAGAAAGGTATGCTTCAATATAATGAATGGTACAGAAATTAATTATAAAGATTTAGAAGATATAATTGAATTCATTAGAAATTATGCCGATAGTCATCATCATAAAAAAGAAGAAGACATATTATTTAATAGAATTACTGAAAATTTAGGGCAATTAGGAGAAAAACTTGTGAAGCATGCAATGCTTGTAGAACATGATTATGGAAGACTTTATATAAGTAATTTAGTTGAATCTATTGAAAAGGTAAAAGGTGGCGATGAAGAAGCTAAGCTTGATATAATTGCTAATGCAATATCATATACCCATCTAATGGAAAGACATATTGATAAGGAAGATAGAGTAGTATATACTTTTGCAGAAAGAAATTTAAGCAAAGAAATATTAGAGAAAGTTAATAATGAGTGCTATAAATTTGAAGATGCTAATGAAGCTGTAAAAGATAAATATTTAAATATTTTAGGTAAATTAGAAGAAAAATATACTAAATAAATACAGTATAATAACTTAAAGCAACGGATAAGTATAAGTACTATCCGTTGCTTTTTAAACATTGAAAATTTATAGTAATTAAATTAAAACCTGAAATCTCTTTTACCATTATTTAATTTACTTAAATATTCAAGTACTATTTGCCTAACTTTTTCATTAGGTATCTTTTTTATTTCAGTAGCAATTACTTTTTCTCCATTTTCTTTTGTAAGAGGAGAAGCATAATCTTCTAAATATTCCTTTAAAGTAATAAGAGCATTTGGTAAACAGCAATTGGCTATTTGTCCATTTTTAACAAGGGTCATAAATCTATCACCAGTTCTTCCTTCTCTATAGCAGGCAGTGCAGAAGCTAGGGATATGTCCTATTTCTAATAGCCAATTGACAATTTCATCTAAAGTTCTGTCATCACTTATATCAAATTGAGCAGAACTTTCATATTTTTTTTCTTTAATGACATATCCTCCAACGCTTGTAGAAGAGCCACCACTTAATTGAGATACTCCAAGCTCTAAGACTTTTTCCCTAGTTTTTTGTGATTCTCTAGTGGAAACGATTAATCCAGTATAAGGTACTGCAATTCTCAAGACAGCAACTATCTTAGCAAATATTTCATCGGAAATTGCATTGGTAAATTCATGGGGATTTATATCATCAGCTGGTCTTATTCTTGGTACACTTATGGTATGTGGACCTATGCCTTTAACTGCTTCTAGGTGTTCAGCATGCATTAAAAGACCTACAAAATCATATCTATAAAGATTTAAGCCGAACAATACTCCACAGCCAACATCATCAATACCACCATCCATGGCTCTATCCATTGCTTCAGTATGATAATTATAATCATGTTTAGGACCAGTGGGATGTAATGCTTCATAAGCTTCTTTATTATAAGTTTCCTGGAATAATATATATGTTCCTATGCCAGCTTCTTTTAATTTTTTATAGTTTTCTACGGTGGTAGCAGCTATATTGACATTAACTCTTCTAATGGCACCATTTTTATGTTTTATGCTATAAATTGTATTTATGCTTTCAAGTACATATTCTATAGGATTATTTATAGGATCTTCACCAGTTTCTAAGGCAAGTCTTTTATGGCCCATATCTTGCAGTGCAATTACTTCTTTTTCTATTTCCTTTTGAGTAAGTTTTTTTCTAGGAATATGTTTATTTTTGAAATGATATGGACAATATGTGCAGCCATTTACACAATAATTTGATAAATATAGAGGAGCAAACATTACAATTCTATTACCATAAAATTTTTCTTTAATTTCTTTGGCTAAACTATAAATTTTATTATTTTCCTCTTCTAAATTACATTCAAGAAGTACAGCAGCTTCTCTATGAGTAAGGCCAGTACAGTTTCTAGCTTTTTCAATGAGTTTATTAATTAATTGCTTATTGTTTTTATTTTTTTCTGCATATTTAAGTGTTTCAAGTATTTCATCATCATTTATGAATTCGGTAGCTTTATTTGATTTTACATTATACATATTCAAACATCTTCTTTCTTTAATAGTTTATTTAAAATCGTATCCTTTAATGTAGATTAATTTACTATATATTACATATAAGTAAATTTTAACATAAATAAATTCTTTTATCAAAATTTATAATTAATGATAAATTATTGAAGAAAATCTACCACATATATTTCATAAGGCTAATAATAAAGTTAAGCAGAAAGAAGAAGTAACATCACATTATGATATAGGAAATGATTTTTATAGCTTATGGGTATCAATGAAATTAAAGGCTTAAAATTAGAAACTTTACTTTTGTATAAGTTAGCTAAGAATAAATTAAGTCATAGCATAAAGAAGAGTTGAATAATAATAAGTATATAGGAGTAGAGCTGTAATTATGCGGCTCTTTAGCATTTTGGAGGGAATTATGGAATTTAAAGAGGATATTAGAAGGTTTAATGAAAAGCATAAGATGAATACAGTAAAGATTGGAGGAGGGGATTTTAATTATGTACTTTCAGGCAGCGGAGAGAAAAAGATTGTACTATTTACAGCAGGAAGTGGATTATATGAAGGGTTTTATCGGCATATACAATTATTGGAAGAGAAGTGTACTGTGGTAGCTTTTGATTATCCTGATGGGAAAAAGGATATTTACCATTTAGTTGATAGTATTGCAGAATTTTTAAAAAGTATAAATTTTAATAAATCTTATTTCATTGGGGAATCATTAGGTGGTTTAGTAGTAGAACTATTTATGAAAAAGTATCCCAAAATGATAGAGGGAGTAGTGCTTACTAATACAGGAACTATCACTAAAAATATTCCTAATACAATGAGAAAAGAAGTTGTTGATGGAATAAAATCTGCCATTAAGACTGTACAGATGACACCAGCATATATCTTAAAATCAGCATTGATAAAAAAATCATTGAAAAAGATTAAAGAAGATTTTGATGGAAGTATTGATAGCATATATGCCAAGGAATACGTAGGATACCTTATGGAAAGGGTAAGTAAAGAGAAAGCTATATATCTATGCAGTATTGCATTAGATTTTGCTGAAAATATCACTTTTGATAAGAATGATTTTAAGGATTTTGATGGAAGCATATGTATAATAAATACAAATGATGATGAGGTTTTTGATGAAAGAATTAAGGCTGAATTAAAGAAACTATTTGAAAATAACATTAGTAAAACAATAAAAAGTGGTGGACATGCATCATTTTTATTTAGGCCAGTAGAGTATGTAAAGATGCTAGAAGATATGATTATTTAAAAATTCATAATTAGCAAAAAGATATTAATAATTAGCAATAAGTTAGTTATTAATATCTTTTTTTATCACATTTTAAATAAAAAAATAATAGTATAATATGCGAACTCATTTTTGTTTACGAATATATATAGAATCATAATGTTTAATTATGAGAAAAAGATTGGATAATAATTTAAAAGCAAGGGCATAATAAAAAATAAAATTCCATTAAATTAATAATAACTTTCTATTATTATTGGGGGAAGGTTTTATGATTATAAATAACGGAATCAATGAGGAAACGATTCTTCATGTGTGGAATTGGTCATTTAAAACAATAAAAGAAAATATAAAGGAAATAGTCAATGCAGGATATACTTGGATACAGATATCGCCAGTTCAAGGGACTAAAGATAAAAGTCTAGTAGTAAAGGATTGGTGGATGTTATATCAACCAATTAATTTTAAGATAGGAAATTTTCAATTAGGAAGTAGAGAAGAGTTTATTGGAATGTGTGCAGAAGCTCATAGGTATGGATTAAAAGTAATGGTAGATGTAATATTAAACCATATGGCCAATAGAGGTGGAGGTAATGATAGCAATTTTCCACATGAAACAGTTGAATCATTTATAAGAGATGATATTAATTTTTGGCATGAAAGAAAAAAAGTAGAAGATTGGGATGATAGGTGGCAAGTTACTCACTGGTGTATAGGTCTTCCAGATTTAAACACATCTAACCATATGCTTCAAGACATAATTATTGATTTTTTAAATGATGTTATTGAATGTGGTGCAGATGGATTAAGATTTGATGCAGCTAAGCATATTGAACTACCTGAGGATCCAGGTGGAAGTGATTTTTGGCCAAGAGTAATAGGAGCATTAAAAAATAAAGAAAGATTACTTTTATATGGAGAAGTATTACAGTGTGGAGCATCAAATTATGAAAAATATATAAAATATATGAGATTATCAGCAGAAGGTTATAGTTATGCCATAAGGAAAACTGTTGGATATAAGTCAGAAAAAAATATTAATAACGCTAAAGAATATCAAGTACCTTATGGAGTTAATGGCTCAAATTTAGTGACGTGGATAGAATCTCATGATGATTATGCCAGTGATATTGAAAAAAGCTTTGAGTTAAGTCAGTGGCAGATAAAGATGGGATGGGCAATAATTGCTTCAAGAAGTGAATCAATACCATTATTTTTTAATAGGCCTAAAGGAAAAATATGGCTTGAAGGAACTATGGGAGAAGCAGGAAACGATTTCTGGAAGAGTAGTGAAATTGTTGCAATAAACAAGTTTAGGTTAAAGATGAAAGGAGAAAAGGAAAATATTATTACTTTAGGTAATAATCTGATGATTGTTGAAAGAGGTAATAAAGGTGTGATAATGATTAATATTGGTGGACACTATGATATAAATATATATACTAACTTAAAAGATGGCATATATAAGGATAAAATTTCCGATAAATTATTTTATGTAAGAGATGGGCGGTTAAATGGAACTGTTGAAGAAGGGAGAATATCAATAATATATCATGAATTAGAAGAAGATTTTATAGAAAAAGATATATATTATCTTCGTGATAATAAGGTATTTTTCACAAATCCTTTAAGATGGGATAAAGCAAGGGTATATATATATAAAGAAGGAAACTATAAATCTACAGAATTATCACCATGGCCAGGAAGAGAAATGTATAGAGAAGGAGAAAATTTATATAGCTATCCAATAGAAGATTATTGGATTAGTGGACGAGTGATATTTACTAATGGAAATACTCAGATACCAGAGTTTGCTAAAGAAGGGTTACCTATTTTAAAAAATAAATAAAATTTTATTTTAAGATATAACTTTATCTAAGTATATGGTCAGTGAAAAGATATGTACCTAGATAAAGTTATTTTTATATATACAGATTTAATAAAATGAAAAAGTTAAATTAAGTTGACATTGGTATTATGTTACTATAGAATTAATAAGTAAAATTTAATAAGTTTTTGTGGTTACATTTGTAATAATAGGGAATATGGTTAGAATCCATAGCAGCCCCCGCTACTGTAAAAGATACGAAACTCTACTTAATATATTATTTTATTAAGTAATGTCACTGAGGAATACTTGGGAAGGCAAGAGGAATAGATTTGAAGCTTTAAGTCAGGATACCTGCCACAAAAATATAAGTGAATAATTTCGGTGGGAAATGAAAGCATATACTTTTTAATAACATATTGCAGATAAATAATTCATTAAATTAATGAATTATTTAATTTGTCTATGATTTAATTTATTTATTTAATATGTATTGCTTAAAAATCTCATATTTTATGGGATTTTTTTATTTGTAATACTTTAAAGATGATTAAAAAAAGAATACTAGCATTTCATAAGGATAATGAAATTATTTGCCATCAATTGAAAGGGGTAAAAGTATGAAAAAAATTAATGTAGGCAAAAAAGTATTGTCTATGCTACTAGTAGCTTTTTTATTAGTTACTAACTCTTTGGTTGTAGGTGCTACTCCAAGAAAAGAATCGGCATGGCCACAGTTTAGAGGAGAAACTTTAAATCCAGGAGTGACAGATAGTAAAACTCCAAGAAGTTCAGAAGAAATAGAGGAATCATGGGCTAAGAAAATGGGGACAGGCTGGAGCTTTAGTGATCCAATAGTTGTTGGTAGTTATGTTTACATAACAGATAGTTCAAATGTCAAAAAATTAGATAAGAAAACTGGAGATATTGTATTAGAAAAACCTTTAGCAGAAAGAATAGGATTTTTCTCAAGAATGGCTTATGGAGAAGGAAAGTTATTTGTTCCAGTTGGAGAAGGAAGAATACAATGTATTGATGCAAATACATTAGAGTCTCTTTGGATAACAAAAGTAAATCCATCAGACATGTCTTTACAAGCTATATCACCTGTTACTTATTATAATGGTTATGTTTATATGGGAGCAACAAGTGGTTCTGCTGATAAGGGAATTTTTTATGCAGTATCAGCTAAAGATGAAGATCCATCAGTTGGTGATGAAATAAAAGAGTATACTTGGACATATTCACCAAGTGAAGGGAAAAAAGGATACTACTGGAGTGGTGCTTCTATAATTGGAAACAGTATAGTTTTTGGTGGTGAAAGTGGACAAGTTGTAAGTCATAGCTTAACTACAGATGCTGTAATAGATACTTTAGAAATAAATGAAGCCATAAGAACATCAATTCATTATGATATAAAAACAGGTAGAATTTATATAGCAACTAAGGCAGGAAATATACATTCAGTGAAAGTTAATTCAGATGGTACTTTTGACAAATCATCTTTAATAACTAAAAAAATAGGTTCTGATATAACATCAAGTCCTGTTTCATATAATGGAAGAATATACGTAGCTGGTGGTGGTGCATTATCTGGAGCTGGATTCTCTGTATTAGATGCCAATACACTAGAAATAATATATCAAATTAATGATATAGCGTCACAATCATCACCAATATTAACAACTGCATATGCTACAGCAGAAAATAACTATACAGTGTATTTATATTTATTTAATTATAAAAATCCAGATGATATATATGTGATTAAGGATTTCCAAGGTAATACAGAACCATCTTATGAAAAAGTAGCAACACCATCAAAACCACAATATAATTCATCATCTGCAGCAATAGATGAAGAGGGAAGTATATATTTTAAGAATGATTCAGGTTATTTATTTAAATTTATAAATAAAGTAAATGGTGCATTTGGTGTGGAAGATGTTATAGATATTATAAATAGATTACCTAATATTGAGAATATAACTTTAAATGATGAAATATCAATTAATGATGTAATGGAAAGATATAAAGATTTATCTGATGAAGATAAACTTATGGTTACTAATATTGATAAATTAAATGCAGCATTAGAAAAGATAAATGACTTAAAGGATGCTGATAAAGAAGTAGAAAGATTATTAGTTGAAATAAAAGAATTACCAGATGAAATAACATTAGAAGATAAAGCTAAAGTTAAAGAGTTATTTGATAGTTATGATAAATTATCAGAAGAGCATAAATTAAAGGTAACTAATGCAGATAAGTTAATTAATTCATATAAAACTATTATAAAATTAGAAGAAGCTGAAGCTATTAAAGATATGGAAGCTAAGATAGCTAAACTACCAGAGCTAAAAGATATTGTTTTAGATGAAGAAGAAAAAATAAATAATTTATATAAAGAGTTTACAAATTTATCAGAAGATGTACAAAATCAAGTTACAAATAAGGATAGGCTTATTGAAGCTAAGGAAAAGATAGATTATGTTAGAGGAGAAGTAACTTCAATAGAAAAAGATATTTGGGAAAAAATAAATCCTGAAAATATCACTTTAGAAAATAAAGATATAGTTTATGGATTAATATCAAGATATAATGCATTAGATGAAAGAGATAGAAAGTATGTAAATCACTTTGATGAAGTGTTAGATGCTAAAAAAGTAATTGATACATTAGAGAAAGCTGAAGAAAAAGTAGATGTAAAGCCTGAGGTTAAACCAGAAACAAAACCTGAAGTTAAATCAGAAGTTAATACTCAAACAAATTTACCAAAAACAGGTGGAGTAAATTCAGTAATATTAATATTTATTTCTGCAATAATATTAACTACTGGAACTATATTATTTTTAAAAAATAATAATTTAAGAAAAGAAATTAAAAAGTAATTTAAAATAAAATAGCTTGCACAATTGAATGTTTATTTAGAAAAGCTTAGTTGTGCAAGCATTTTTTTATTTAAGTAAATAAAATCTTAATAAAGATAATTTAATACTTTAATAAATATATTGGAGGCAATTATGAAAAATAAAAATGTTAAAATAGGAGCTATTATAATAGTTCTTATATTAGCAATTATAGTTTCAGGTAGATTTATGATAAAAAGTTATGAAAGTTCATTAACAACAAAACCTGAAGTTAATAAAAATAATGATTTAATAACTGATAAAACTATGGAAGATAATAGTTCTAATGGGGAAAGTAATGATGAAAATAATAAGTCAAAAGAAGAAGAAACGTCTATTAGTGATGGTGAACAATTAAAAAATGAAGAAAATATTAGTGAAGATAAAAAAGATAATTTATTAAGTGATGATAATATCAATGAAGTTAAGTTAGGAAGTAGTAATCCAGTAACAAATGAAGAGGAATCAAAAGTTACAGTAGAAAAAAATCAAGAAGCAAATGGTAGTGCTGGTAGTACAAATGTTTCTCAAGAAAGTAAGCCAGAAATTAAACCAGAAAGTAATCAAGAACCTGTAAGTAAATATGTAACTATATCAATAACTTGTCATACTATTTTAAATAACTTAGATAAAGTTTCAGATAACAAAAAAGGAATAATACCGTCAAATGGTGTTATACTATCACAAAAGCAAGTTGAAATAAATGATGGTGATACAGTATTTGATGTGCTTTTAAGGGAAACAAGAAAACAAAGAATTCATATGGATTTTGTGGAATCTCCTGTATATGGAAGTGCATATATAAAGGGAATAAACAATATTTATGAATTTGATGCTGGGGAACTTAGTGGATGGATGTATAGTGTAAATGGTGTTTTCCCTAATTATGGATGTAGCATTTACAATTTAAATGATGGTGATGTTATTCAGTGGATGTATACTTGTGATTTAGGTAAAGATTTATAAAAATAATAAGGGAGTCAATAGAAACATGGATATAAAATCATATAATTCGTTTAGTGAATATCATCCATTAGTAAACTTTATATATTTTACTGTAGTTATAATGTTTTCCATGATATTTCAACATCCAGTATTATTAGTAATATCTATTATATCTTCATTTAGTTATACAATAATACTTAATGGAATTAAAGCATTAAAATTTAATTTATATTTTTTATTGCCAATGCTTTTTATGGTAATAGCATTAAATCCATTATTTAGTCATCAAGGTATGACTATATTGTTTTATCTTGACAATAAACCTATAACATTTGAATCATTTATATATGGGATAGTTACAGCTATGGTGCTTGTAACAATGGTTATGTGGTTTAGTTCTTATAATAATGTAATAACTTCAGATAAGATAATATATCTTTTTAGCAAAACAATTCCATCAATAGCATTATTAATTTCTATGACATTAAGTTTTGTTCCAAAGTTTAAAGTGCAATTAAAGAAAATAAGAATGTCTCAAAGAAATATAGGGCGGGATATTAATAATGGAAATTTTTATGAAAAGGCTAAACATGGATGTAGGATTATATCTATACTTATAATGTGGGCATTAGAAAATGGTGTTCAAACAGCTGATTCAATGAGGAGTAGGGGATATGGATTAAGAGGAAGAACTCACTTTTCGTTATATAAGATGGACAAAAGAGATAAATTAACTTTATTTATAATGGGAGTATTAATTGCAATTTGTATGTTGGGATATTTATGTGGTAAAAATACAATGCAGTTTTATCCATATATACAAATGAAAAAAATAGAGGTAATAGATTATATTATATATTTAGCATATACCATATTAGTTTTTTTCCCAATTATAATTGAAGTAGTGGAGGCATTAAGATGGAGATTATTAAAATCAAAGATTTAAGTTTTAGTTATCCAGATACTGAAAAGAAAGTATTAGATAAAATAAATATTAATATAAATGAAGGGGAATTTATTCTTTTAATTGGAGAATCAGGGTGTGGTAAAAGCACTCTTTTGAGACAATTAAAAAATGAAATACAACCATATGGAGAAGTGTTTGGGGAGATATTATATAAAGGGAAAAATATAAGAGAATTAGACCAAAGAAAATCTGCATCAGAAATAGGATTTGTTATGCAAAATCCAGATTATCAAATAGTTACAGATAAAGTGTGGCATGAGCTTGCTTTTGGGTTAGAAAGCTTAGGCATTGATTCACAAACAATAAGAAGAAGAGTTTCGGAAATGGCTAGTTTTTTTGGAATACAGACATGGTTTAGAAAAGATGTATCTGAATTAAGTGGTGGACAGAAACAATTATTGAATTTAGCAGCAATAATGTGTATGCAACCTGATATATTAATATTAGATGAACCTACATCTCAATTAGATCCTATAGTTGCAACAGAGTTTTTAGAAACTGTATATAAGATAAATAGAGAACTAGGTGTAACAGTTATACTTACAGAACATAGATTAGAGGAAGTATTTTCTATGGCTGATAAAGTGATTTTAATGGATGATGGCAAGGTTATAGGAAGTAAAAATGCAAATGAAATAGGTGATATAATATATAATAATGGTAATAAGCATTCTATGTTTTATTCTCTTCCTACACCAATTAAAGTTTATAAAGAATGTGATGGTGTTGGACAATCTCCTTTAACAATAAAAGAGGGAAGGGAATGGGTTAAAAAAACATTTAATAAAAAAAATACAATACGTAAAGCAGTATCAAGTGATTTAAAAGAAAATAATAAAAAAGAATCTGTTATTAAATTAAATAATGTATGGTTTAGGTATGATAAAACATCTCCAGATATATTAAGAGGTTTAAATTTAGAAGTTTATAAAAATGAAGTATTATGTATTCTTGGAGGAAATGGTACAGGGAAAAGCACTACTTTAGGTGTTATTTCAGGTAGTAATAGAGCATATAGAGGAAATGTTTATATTAATAAAAAAAAGATAGAAAAGTATAAATTATCAGAGTTATTTAATAATAATTTAGCAGTACTTCCTCAAGACCCACAAAGCTTGTTCGTAAAAAGTGTTTTGCAAGATGATTTAGAAGAGGTTTTAGATGGTACGAAACTATCTAAAAGTGAAAAGACTGAAAGAGTTAAGAATATTAGTGAACTACTAGGTATAGTTAATTTATTAAAAATGCATCCATATGATTTAAGTGGTGGAGAACAACAAAAAGCAGCATTAGCAAAGATATTATTACTAGAACCTAAAATATTAATATTAGATGAGCCTACGAAAGGGATAGATGGAAATTTTAAAAGAGAACTAGGAAATTTATTTAAAAGTTTAAAGAAAAGAGGCATGACCATTGTTATTGTAACTCATGATATTGAATTTGCTGCAGATAATTCGGATAGATGTTTAATGTTTTTTGATGGAGATATTTCATCAGAAGGTACACCAAGGGAGTTTTTCTGTGGCAATACATTTTATACAACCAGTGCTAATAAGATGTCGAGAGGTATTTTACAAGATATATTAAAAGTTGAGGATATGGTAAATATATGGAATTATCAAAATTAAAGTCAGTAAAAGCATCAATTATAAGCATTTTATTAAGTTTTATAATTTTATTATTTGGGGTAAAGATAGGTGATAGGAATTATTGGTTTGTAAGCATGTCTTTAATTATTTTAGCTATATGGTTATTTTTTTCTTTATTTGAAAGTAGAAAACCAAGAGCTAGAGAGATAGTTCCAATTGCTGTAATGTCAGCAATTGCAGCAATTGGAAGGTTTGCTTTTGCAATGTTGCCACAGTTTAAACCAGTTGCAGCAATAGTTATAATAACAGGAATGTCCTTTGGACCAGAAGCAGGTTTTTTAACAGGAGCAGTATCGGCACTAGTATCAAATTTCTTTTTTGGGCAAGGTCCTTGGACTCCTTGGCAAATGTTTGCTTTTGGTGTACTAGGATTTCTTGCAGGGCTTTTATATAAATATAAAATTATAAAAAATAAATTATCAATTTGTATATTTGGAGGTATAGCAGGTTATTTATATGGATTTATAGTGAATTTATGGATTGTTTCTACACAATTAAATGATATTACTAAAGAAAGATTAATGACAATTTATATTTCAAGCATACCATTTGACACTATACATGCAGTTTCAACTATTTTATTTTTATTTATATTAGCAATGCCTATGAAAGAAAAAATGGAAAGATTAAAGATTAAATATGGATT
This sequence comes from Clostridium sp. CAG:265, assembly GCF_000436575.1. NCBI lineage: Bacteria > Bacillati > Bacillota > Clostridia > Eubacteriales > Clostridiaceae > Clostridium > Clostridium sp. CAG:265. The sequence goes on along the minus strand of NZ_FR886642.1, from coordinate 88,710 downwards.
GTTTAGATAGATGATAGAAGAGGAATTAATAATGAGTAAAATTTATATATCGCAACTTTTTAATGACAATGAAATAATTGATTTTCTTAAGGATAGGGATATAGGCCTGGAAATTATTGAATTTGGAATAGGAAGTGTATTAGATCAAGAGGATAATGGATTAAGTGATTATTGTAATAGAATGGGAGATACCATTAAAAAACGTTCTTTATCAATACATGGACCATTTTTAGATTTAAATCCTGCTAGTTATGATAGTTTGGTAAGAAACATTACAATGCTTAGATATAATCAAGTATATTCAGTTGCCAAGAAACTTGGAGCTGACAGAATAATTTACCATTCATGCTTTAATGAAAATATTTATTTTAAGGAATCATATGTTAATAACTCTATTGAGTTTTGGAAGGAATTTTTGAAAGATAAGGATGATACTATTAAGATACATATTGAAAATGTGTTAGAATCTAAAATGGATCATTTAATAGAACTTATTGATGCAGTAAATAATAAAAATTTAACATTATGCTTAGATATTGGACATGTAAATTGTTATGGAAAAGATAGTATAGAAACATGGATAAAAAGATGTGGGCATCGTATAGGTCATGTTCATTTACATAATAATGATGGAGTTAAGGATACTCATAATGGATTAAGTTGTGGAAATATTGATATTGATACTGTGCTTAATAGTATAAATAAGTATTGTAAAGATTCATCAATTACTATTGAGATTAATAATTATAATGAATTACATAATTCAATTAATATAGTAGAAAAGTTTTTCAATAACAATAAATAAAATCACTTACATAATTATATAAAATATTTTTAAAAAGGTATCTGAAATATTACTTTCAGATACCTTTTTATTTGGTAAAATAGGCTACGCCTATACTACCAGGACCAACATGTAGGCCAATTATAGGACCAATAGTGTCAATTTGTACCTCAACACCTAGTTTTTCTTTGATTTTTTCTGCTAAGTTAAGACCTTCATCGGGACAATTTATATGATGAACAATGACACCACCTAACTCTTTACCTTGTAAATCACTAATTAATGTATTAATAATAGTATCTATGGCTTTTTTCTTAGTTCTAACTTTAGTAAATACAGTGGTTTTTCCTTGACATACTGTTAGTATAGGTTTGATTTGAAAAAGCGTTCCTAAAAGAGCAGCGGCTCCACCGATTCTTCCACCTTTTTTTAGGTAGTCTAAGGTATCAGGTGTAAATAAAAATCTACTATTATTAATAACAGTATTACATACATTTAATACTTCTGCCATAGAATTTCCAGCAATGGCTGATTTAGCTGCTTCAATGGCTATGTATCCCATCTGCATACAGTTACTTCGGGAATCAACTATTTCTATTTGTGCATTTGGATATTTTTCTAAGAGCATATTTTTTATTAGGTTAGCACTAGATACAGTACCACTCATATCTGAAGAGATAAAAATACCAACTATAGAATTACCTTCTTTAATTATCTTTTCAAAAGTATTATATATTTCATCAGGAGATGGCTGAGAAGATGAAGGAATTTCAGTGCTTGATTTCATCTTTTGATAAAATGTTTCATTATCTAAATCTATTTCTCGTGTAGATACTCCGTTCATAATTACGTTAAGTGATACTACAGATATATCATATTTATCTATGAATTCCTTTGGTATATATGATGTACTGTCTGTAACAATTTTTATTGCCATATATAGTCCTCCTTATTATTCTTCTTTGATTATAATATTATAGCTCAAAAATTATTGGAAAAATTATTAATTATAAATAATTATCAGAAATTTAACATTAATCTTTCATAAGAATTATTAACAAATTTTCATATAATTATATTACATAAATGTTAAAAAATAAGTGGGAAATCGAATAAATAATAAAATAATGTTTAATAAACGAACATTATTTTATTTTTAGGAATATTATAAAATGTAATGCATATTCAAGGAGGCTAATATAAATGAATGGCTATGAACTTATAAGAAAGCTACAGAACAAGATGCAAGATTCTAATTTTGCTCAAAAGTTTAATAGATTAGCTCAAGAATTAAATAGTATTCCAGGATTACAACAAGAGATAATAAAAATAGCTCAAATGACTAATGAAAGAGAAAGGCAAAAAGCTATAAAAAAATTACCTGATAATGTAAAAAAATCTGTTGCTGAACTAATTCAGTTATTAAATAATTAAATATATATATAAGCTCCCAAATATAGAGGAGCTTTTATTTTACTTAATACTTAATAAATATATATATATTTGTTAAGTAAAATACAAAGAGTAATTGAGTTACTTAGTGTAATAATATATAATAAGAATATATTTTTTATTTATATTAAATATACATATGATTTAAGGAGATATACAGATGAATATAGTTATAGTAGGAGCAGGAAAAGTAGGATATACCTTGGCCAAATATCTTTCTATAGAAGGTGACAATGTTACTATAATAGATAATAATATTGTAGCTTTAGAGAGAATTAACAATAGTCTAGATGTAATGTGTGTTAAAGGAAATTGTACAAGTTTGAAAGTGCTTAATGAAGCAGAGGTTAAAGATGCTGATTTATTAATTTCTGTAACAAATAGTGATGAATTAAATATGCTTTGTTCTTTAGCTGCTAAAAAATTAGGTACTAAGTATACTATATCAAGAGTACGAAATCCAGAATATGATGAGGATATAACTTTATTATCAGAAGCTGTAGGTATTGATTTAGTAATTAATCCGGAAAAAGCTGCTGCTAATGAAATAGCAAAACTAATAAAGTTCCCATCAGTATGTAGTATAGATGATTTTTCCGAAGGAAAAGTAAATTTAATTGGATTTAAAATTACTCCTAATACTGACTTAGTGGGAAAGAGAATTTCTGAGCTAGGTTCTATTAGAGGTAATATATTATTTTGTGGAGTTGAAAGAAATGATGCAGTAATAATACCTAAAGGTGATTATGTTTTCCAAGTAGATGATAGAATATACGTTATTGGAGAGCATAAAGAAATTCAAGATTTCTTTAAAAGATTAGGAAAATATGAAAAAAGAGTTAAAAATTCAATGATTATTGGTGGAGGTAAGATAAGCTACTATTTAGCTAAGAAAATCAACGACGTTGGTGTAAGCTGCAAAATAATAGAAAAGAATATTAAAAAATGCGAAGAATTAACTGAGTTATTACCAGATTCAATAATAATTAATGGAGATGGTATGGATCAGCAATTGTTAATGTCTGAAAATTTAGGTGAAGTTAATAATTTTATTGCCTTAACTGATAGAGATGAAGATAATATAGTGGCTGCCTTGTTTGCAGCAAATAAGAGTGTTAATAACATTATTACTAAGGTTACAAGAGAAAATCATATCACTATAGCTGAAAGTGTAGGAATTAATTCAATAGTTAGTCCTAAACTTGCAACAGCTAATAAGATAATTAAATATGTAAGATCTCTTAAAGGGCAAAGAAAATACTTAATTGAAAACATGTATATGATTTGTAATGAAAAGGTTGAAGCAATAGAATTTATAGTGGATGAAAATACTAAAAATTTAAATAAAAAGTTCAAGGATATAACAATATCTGATGATATAATTTATGCAACTATAGTTAGAGATGATAAGATAATCATACCTACAGGAGATGACTGCTTAAAAATTAATGATAAAGTAATAGTTGTGTCACAAAATAAGAAGTTTGAAGAGATAATCTTCGGAGGTGACAAATAGCATGAATTATAGAGTAGTACTAAAGCTACTGGGTAATGTATTAAAATACGAAATCTTCCTTTTAATGATTCCATTCTTAGTAGCTTTATATTATGGTGATGGAGACGCATTATCATTTTTTATAACAATGGTGCTTATGTTACCTATAATGATTTTCTTATGTAAGATTAGGACTGATAAGGAAGAAATATATGCAAAAGAAGGATTCCTAACAGTAGGATTAGCATGGATATTGATTTCAGTGGTAGGTGCACTTCCTTTTGTAATCAGTGGGGCAATTCCTTCATTTATTGATGCATTTTTTGAAACATCATCAGGTTTTACAACAACAGGAGCTTCTATATTAACAGAAATTGAATCACTTCCAAGAGGAATATTGTTTTGGCGAAGCTTTACACATTGGATTGGAGGAATGGGATTTTTAATATTCATATTAGCAGTAATACCTTCATTATCAACTAATACAATATTTTTATTAAAAGCAGAAAGTCCAGGACCTAACCCAGGAAAAATTGTTCCAAAGATACGAGAAACAGCAAAAATATTATATATGATTTATTTTGTAATGACAGTGATAGAAACTATCCTACTTATGGTGGCAGGATTATCATTATATGATGCTTTGATTCATGCATTAGGAACTGCAGGGACAGGTGGGTTTTCTAATATGAATAGAAGTGTTGCATCATTTAATAATCCAGCAGTGGAATGGATCATAACAATATTTATGTTGCTATTTGGAGTTAACTTTGCACTTTATTTCCAAATGTTTAAAGGGGATTTTAAAAGTGTATTTAAATCTGAAGAACTTAGATATTATATTTTAATGATAGTGGTATCAATTGTCCTTATTACAATAAACATACTTGATTTTAATGGAGGTAATATTGGACTTTCTATTAGAGATTCATCATTCCAAGTTGCTTCAGTAATAACTACTACTGGATATGCCACAACAGATTTTAATTTATGGCCTACCTTTAGTAAAATAATATTAACGTTATTAATGTTTGCAGGTGCTATGGCAGGGTCAACAGGTGGAGGAATTAAAACCGTAAGAATAGTCTTAATTCTTAAAGCTATTAAAAGAGAAATAGATAAAATACTACATCCAAAGAGAATACAAAGAGTAAAAATGGATGGTAAAGTAGTTGAAGAAGAAGTGGTTTTAGGTGTACTATTATTTATTGGAGCGTATATAGTCATATCATTAATTGCTATTTTTATAGTAGCTTTAGATGGATTTGATTTAGTAACAACTACAACATCAGTTATTGCGACTATAAGTAACATAGGTCCAGGATTTGAAATGGTAGGAGCTACAGGTAACTTTGCAGCTTTTTCACCTTTAAGTAAGATTGTTTTATCGTTCTGTATGCTAGCAGGAAGGTTAGAAATATATCCAATGTTAATTTTATTTAGCCCATCAATTTGGAGAAAAAAATACTAATGTAATAAAGAATCACACAGTTTTTTGGCTGTGTGATTTTTTATGTGTAAAGGGCTGTTTCTCTATATTCCAGTGGGGTCATATTGGTATATTTCTTGAAGATAGTACTGTAGTAACTTTGATTATTGAAACCTACTTCTAAAGATATATCCAGTAAAGTCATATTAGTATTTTCTAATAAGTTCTTACTTTTTTCTATCTTGTAATTATTTAAATAGTTAATAAAGGTTTGACCTGTTTCCTTTTTAAACATATAGCAGAAATAACATTTGTTTATTTTGAATTTATCACAAATATCATCAATTGTAATTTGCTTGGAGTAGTTTTTATGTACATAATCCAGTGATTCTTTGATTATTGGTGATACATCAGAAATTTTTTCACAGGAGCATGTATTCTTATATGATAAAAATAACTTAAGGAGCTTAATAAAGTAAGTAAGGCCTTTTTCACAATTAATATAATAAAAAGTATTATTTTCCTCTAATTGGATAGTGTAAGGACCAAGTAAAAGAAAAGTAGCAGAGTTCTTATTGTTGTTGGCAAAAGGAATTGCTACTATTTTTAAATGTTCAGAGATAATTTCTTGTGGTGAATTTAAATCATTTTTAATAATCTTATCTACAATATTTAAATTAAGTAATGTAAACTTTGATAATTTATTTAAATTATGCTCATAAAGAAAATTTGAATTTAAATCTATAATTGAAAGGGGAACATTACAGCAATTAAAAAAATTATCTAATTTAGTATATAAAGCAGTCATTTTATACCTCCATAGTTAAAAATATATAAAATAAAATATAAATATCCTTAAAAACATTCATAAAAAGATATGTTATTATATTAAGGGTAAATGAGAATCAATTTCAATTATCGCAGAAAATAATAAAATGTCAATATTGAATAAAAAATAAATATACTACTAAGATATAGGGGGATAAAGAATGTTAAGGAAGAAAATATGTAAGCTATTATCAGTAATAATGATTGCTACATCAGTATTTGGAGCTGTTACTCCAGTGGTAAAGGCTGATATAATAAATGAAACAATTTTAAAAAATGAAAAACAATTGCAAAGTGGAAGATATACTGTAAAAAATACTACTAAGTATGTAGAAGAAGGTAATACTACAGGCGAAGGTATGGCTAGAAAAGTACTAAAGGAAGATTCAAAAATAGTAGTTAAAGATGGTAAAGTATTATTAACGATGTATTTTGATGAAGAAATGTTTAAAATGCTAAGTGATATAAAAGCATCTATGGATGAAGGAGAATTAATATCTGAGGTTAATAATGATGAAAAATCAGTTACCATGGAAGTACCATCTGTGAATTCAAAGGTGAAGGTTGATGTTACAGTTAGTGTAATGGGAAGAAAGGTATCTTTTTATGTAGAAAATAATATGGATACCTTAACATTAGAAGAAGCTTTTAAGGAAGAAACAGATGCTGTTGTTTTAGAAGATGGTAAATATAAAGCAAGTAATATTACAAGATACTATACAGATAGTGAACATGGAAATTCATCTGCAAGAAGAGCTATTGAAAGCGAAACTTTAATAAAGGTTGAAAATGGAAAAACTTACTTAACAATTACTTTTTCATCTATGTATTCTATGTTAGAAAATATTTCTGTTTCTTTAGATGGAAAAAAACTAGATATAGTTGAAGATTCAAATGCAAGAACAGTTACTTTTGAAGTTCCATCAGTAGATACAGAAGTATTATTAGGAATGAATATAAAAGGAATGAATCATGCAGTTGATTTCTATGTGATTAATGATATGGATACATTGGCAAAGATAAGTGAGGAGACAGATAATCCAGCAGAAGATGACAAGAATGACACAGTACCAGAAGTGCCTGAAACTCCAGAAGTTAAACCAGAAACTACACCAGACTCAGGAAATAATGGGGAAGGTTCAGAGACAATACCAGGAACTAAGGTATACACAATAGAAAATCAGGTATATCATGAAAATGCTACTGGTATGACAATGGCAAGACAATATTTAAATACTACTTCCAAGGTGGAGGATGTTAATGGTAAGCGTTATGTAACAATGACTTTTACAGGTGTTGAATACATGAATAATCATCAAATATATGTAAATGGCAACAAAGTTGAAGCTGAGGTTGTTGAAAGTACTTCAAGTAAGATAGCTTTAAGATTTGCTGTAGAAAGCCTAAGTGATTCAATTAAAGTTGGAACTTATGTAATTCCAATGGGTAGAAATATTGAATTTGATGTAAAGTTATTGGAAGATACTCTTACATTAGTTAATGGAAATATTGAAGAAGATAAAAACAAAGATAATACAAATAATCAATCTAATAATAATTCATCTTTAGTAAATAATGGGACAAGCAGTTCTAATAATAATGCTACTAATAAAGTAGAAGAAGAGAAAAATGTTAAAGAAAATGTAAAAGTTAAAGTTTATAATGTGCAAAATAATGTTACTCATGATAATGCAACAGGAGTAGCTATGGCAAGAAAATATTTAAACAGTGATACAGAAATAAAAGAGATAAATGGTAAGTATTATGTAACATTAACATTTACAGGAACTGAATTCATGCAAAATCATGAAGTTTATGTAAATGGTAGCAAAGTAAGTCACAGTATAGTATCAAGTACTAGTGATTCAGTATCAATTAGATTTAACATTGCAAGCTTAAATGATACAATATCAGTTAAAACTTATGTTGTACCAATGGCAAGAAATGTTGAATTTGGTGTGGAATTATTATTAGATACTATGACTTTAGTTAATGAGTATACTATAGAAGCTGATTCACTTCCAGAAACAGGAGCAGCAACATCATCAGCATTAGCATTATCTATAGGATTAATGGCCATTGGTTCAGGAGTAGTTTTAAGAAAAAAAGTTAAATAGAAAAAGATTAAAATGGGCTGTAAAGGCCCATTTTCAGCGTAAAGGATAAGGTGGGAAAAAAATGAAAATAATTAATAAGATAAAGATTTTAATAATGATTATGCTATCAATAGTAGTTATGGGAAATATCAATATTTATACGGTATTTGCAGAAGAAAAGATAGCAAGTGGAATATATGAAGTTTCTAATGAAGTGTATCATGATACTGAAATTGGTATGTCTATGGCTAGAAGTTATTTAAAAGATACCATGACTATGAAAATTACAAAAAATGAAGTTTTATATACTATTGGTTTTACAGGAACTGATTATATGGAAAATTATAGAGTGAAGGTTAATGATGTTGAAGTTCCAGTAGAAAGAGTTGATGGAGATGGAATAGTAACATTGAAAGTATCTGCAACTTCATTAAGTGATGAACTAAAAGCATGTATATATGTAGGTCCAATGGGAAGAGACGTAGAGTTTGGAATAATACCAAAATTAGAAACAATGTCATTAATTGAATCTATTGAAGAAGAAAGTACAGAAGAAACTACTGAAAATAGTGCTATTGAAGAAATACAAGATAATGAAATAATGCCTATAAGTGAAAATAATAATACAGAAGAAAATAGTAGTATTAGTAAAGTAATTTTATTTGGTGGAGTAGCAATATTAGTGATTGGTATAGTTTGTACTATAATGTTAAAAAGAAAAAAGTAAGACTGGAGAATTAATATGAAATTTAAGAATATATTAAGAATGTTAATGGTAACAATGCTTTCTGCAACAATGATAGGTTGTAGTAATGACAAAAAAGATGTTGTTGTTAACAATGATGAAGATGTTGTAGTAGCTACTTCTGTAGCAGTAACAGAAATTTTAGATGCTTTAGGAGTAAAAGTATCAGGAGTTCCTACCACTTCATATGAACTACCAGAAAGTACAAAGGAGGCAGTAGAAGTTGGTAATCCAATGAGTCCTGATTTAGAAATAATAAAGTCATTAAATCCGTCGGTGGTAGTGTCTGTTGATACATTAGGAGCAGATTATGAAAAGCTATTTACAGATAACAATATACCAAGTGAATTTGTTTCATTATCAAGCTTGGAAGGATTAAAAGAGACAGTTAGTAATTTAGGAAATAAATTTAATAAGCAGGCTGAGGCAGAAGCTATACTTAAAGAACTAAATACTAAGGAAGAAGAAATGGCTTCAATAAGTGAAAAAGAAAAACCTAATATACTTATTTTATTTGCAGCACCAGGTTCAACAATGATTGCCACTGAAAAATCTTATATAGGAAATTTAGTTAAAATTGTGGGAGGAAAGAACATTATTGAGGATACTTCTTTAGCGTATGTAACATATAGTAAGGAAGAAATAGCAAAGTTAAATCCAGATAAAATCCTTGTAATGATGCATGCACTTCCAGAGCAAACTAAGGCAGCTTTAGAAACTGAAATGGCTACTGATTCATCATGGCAAAATATTGAGGCTGTAAGAAATGGTAAAGTTGAATATCTAGATAATACTTATTTTGGTATGAGTGCTAATTTAAAAGTAATTGAAGGTTTAGACATGCTATATGATATAGTGCATAATAAAGGTGAATAGAAAATGAAGATGTTGAATAAAAAAACGAAAATAGTTTTTACAGTTTCTTTGCTTTTAGTATTATTGTCTACTATATTAATATCTTTAAAATTAGGAAGTATTGATATAAGCTTTACGGAGTTAATTAAGGGAATATTCACCGGTGATAGCACTGGTAATATAGGAATTATAAAGGATTTAAGAATGCCAAGAGTAATCATTGCAGTACTTATTGGGGCAAATTTAGCTATTTCAGGTGTGCTTTTGCAAGCAGTTATTAGAAACCCTTTAGCTGATCCCTATATTACAGGTATTTCATCTGGAGCTTGTGCTGTAACAGTTTTCTTTATGGTATTTGTACCAAGTGTAACAACATTAAGGCCTGTATTTGGTTTTTTTGGAGGCCTTATCTGTTGTGCCATAGTTTATTTAATGGCTTATAAAAAAGGACTTTTACCTATAAGAATAGTTCTAGCAGGAGCAGCTTGTAATGCTCTACTAGGTGGACTATCATCAATGTTTACCATAAGTGCAGGACTTGGAGCTAGCAATATACAAAAGTGGATTATGGGAAGTTTAGCCACAGTTACATGGGATAATGTATATATGTTATTGCCATATTCAATTATAGGAATAATCTTATCAATATGTGTAAGCAAAATATGTAATGTACTTGTACTAGGAAGTAAGAATGCTAAGAGCTTAGGATTTAATAGTGATTTATATATGATTATAGTAACTTTAATTGCCGTATTTTTGGCAAGTATCTCAACGGCTATTGGAGGAGTGATTTCTTTTGTAGGATTAGTTGTACCTCATATATGTAGGATAATAGTAGGATCTAATCATAAGTATCTAATACCATGCAGTGGAATATTAGGAGCATTTTTGGTGCTTTTTGCTGATACTATAGGAAGAGTTGTTATGAAACCTTATGAAATACCTGTGGGAGTAGTTACCTGTATAATAGGGGCACCATTTTTCTTATATCTTTTAAGAAGGAGTGACTTAAAATGATAAAAGTAAATAAATTATCGTTTAGTTATGATAAGAAGAAAAAATTTATTAAAGATTTAAGCTTTAATATTGAAAAAGGAAAAATTACTACTATACTTGGTCCAAATGGTAGTGGAAAGTCTACAGTATTAAGTTTATTATGTGGTTTAAATAAGATTTCATCTGGAGAGATTATCATTAATGATAAAGATATTAAGAGTATGAAATATAAGGATATAGCTAAGGAAATTGCTACTGTACACCAGCAAAATACTGTGCCAGATGACATAACAGTAAAAGAGCTTATCGCATATGGTAGAATGCCACATAAGAAATATTTTGCAAAGAATTCTCATGATGATGAAGAAATAGTAAAGTGGGCAATTGACAGAACAGGATTAGAACCATTAAAAGATAAGGAAGTCATGAGTATGTCAGGTGGAGAAAGACAAAGAGTTTTTATAGCCATGGCTTTAGCTCAAAAAAGTAAGATATTATTTTTAGATGAGCCTACTACATATTTAGATATTTATCATCAAATAGAATTGTTGGAGCTTATAAAGGAATTAAAGGAAGAAGAGGGATTGACTATAGTAATGGTATTGCATGATATAAATCAAGCTTTAATATATAGTGATAACATTATAGTTATGAAAAATGGGAAGCTTATTAAAAGTGGAAAAGCAAGTGCAGTAATAAGTATGAATTTGTTAAATGATGTTTATAATATAGGTGGATTCTTAAGTACTCAAAAAAATAATCTGTACTTTGTACCAATGAAAAAGGAACTTCAAAAATAAATTTAATACTATTTTGGTTTTGTACGATAATTAAGATGAATAATATAATAGGAGGAATAATATGGATATAGCAGCATTATCAATTGGTATGAGTCAAAATGCAGTAAATACCGCAACATCAATGGCTTTGCTTAAGATGCAGATGAATACAGATCAAGAAGTTTCTAATAATTTATTAGAAATTGCTCAAACTATGGCTGTTGAACCAGGAAAAGGAATAAGTTTAGACCAATATGTTTAGGAAAACTGTGGCATTTTATGTCACAGTTTTTAATTTTATTTGGTAAATTTTATTGCATAAAATATAAAAATAAAGTATGCTTTGTATTAATACTAATAATACAAAGGGGTGGTAAAATGATTTTGAAATTAGATATGTCCAGTAATATACCTATTTATGTTCAATTAAGGAATGAAATAGTTATGGGAATAGGTCGTGGTGAATTAAAGAGTGGAGAAAAACTTCCAACTGTAAGGCAAATGGCAGAAGATATAGGTGTTAATATGATGACTGTAACTAAAGCATATAACATTTTAAAAAATGAGGGCTTTATTGAAATTGATAGAAGACATGGTGCTAAAATCAAGCCTGTATTAGATAAATCATTAGAGTTTAGAGAGAAAATAGAAAGTGAGCTGGAGATACTTATAGCTGAATCAGGAGTAAAGGGAATTAGTAAAGAAGAGTTTATGAAGTTATGCGAAACTGTATATAATACAATGAATGGACTTCAGCTGGAAAGAGGTAGGAGGTAGTTATGAATTTAGTAATGCTAATTACATCATTAGTAATTATAGTAGTATATTACTGGCAGGCACAAAGTGCAGTAAAGCCCAATAAAAACATTATATTAGGTGTAACGATTCCTCCATTAGAATTAAGCAACATTGAAATAACAGATGTTACAAAAGAGTTTATGTATAATATGAAAATATTATCGGTATTATCAATTGTTATTTATTTTCCTCTGATGTTTATGAAAACAGTATGGCTGTTAATTGGATGGTTTTTATGGTTTTCATTATTTTGCTATATTTATTATAAGCTGATTTGTAAGTTTAATGGTAAATTAAAAGAAGTCAAAAGAAAAAATGATTGGCTTTTACCTAATAAGCATATTTTAAATATAGATACAGAGCTTACTAAAGCAAAGAGCAAGATGCCTATATCTAAATGGTGGTTCCTTATAGCTTTATTTATAGGAATAAGTCCTTTTATATTAAATATAATTAATAAAAATGAATATTTTAGTACAGCAGTTATATGTACAGGTAGTTCAATAGTTGGAACTCTTATTCTTTTCATAATATATATGATCTATGTAAAAGGCAGAACTATTGTTTATTGTGATGAAAGTAAAATAAATATTGCTTGCAATAAGGTTTATAAGAGAACTTGGAGTATTATTTATACATCATTAGCAATATTACAAAGTATTACCAATACAACTCTATATGTTTTTATGTTATTGCCAAGAGTAAATGAAAATGTCTTTTTAATTGCCATAACTTTACCAGTTATTATAGTTGTTTTAGGAATAGTTTATGGTAATAGACGAATTATTAATATGCAAAATCAGCTTATTTCAGTTGCTGAAAATCCTATCTATGTAGATAGTGATGAATATTGGATTAATGGAATGAGTTATAAAAATCCATATGATAATAGAGTTGTTGTAGAGCCTAGAATTGGAACAAAGCCAGTTTATAATTTAGCAACTAAAAAGGGAAGGTTAATAACTTATGGTACTAATATTTTTGTAGCAGTAAGTGTATTAACTATTATATTAATGATGTTATATTTTGAATTATATGGATTTAATATGAAAATTATTGATAACAGTGTGAAGATAAATGCACCACTATATGGTATTGAATTTAATGTGGAAGACATTGAAAAAGTTGAAATAGTAGATAAGCTTAAAGTGAAATTAAGGATAAATGGAATAGGAATGGATGAGTATTCTGTTGGTAATTTCAACGTAGAAGGTTATGGAAAGTGTAAGCTTTATATTTATAATGATGTTAAACCTTATATATTAATTAAAAGTAATGATGAAATAATTTTTATTAATAGTGAAAATGAGGAAGAAACATTAAGATATTATAATGAATTTATTGCAGTGATAAATAAGAAGTATTGATTTTCTAAGATAAAAAAATAGAAATTCAAAGGAGATTTTTTATTTTAATGCACAAAAGTATGGTAATACTATAAATAGTAAATATTAAAAAGGAGACTAGTTCTAATGAGTTTTGAAGATGAGTTAAGATATATTGGAGTTAAATATAACATTGACTCAATTGGGATTTTTGGTAGCAGAGCCAGAGGTGATTTTAGAGAAGATTCTGATTATGATATTTTTATCATTGGAGAAATTTCTTTGAGTGACGAGTTGAAGTTAGAAGATGAAATATCTGATATTTTAAAACAAGATGTAGATGTAATTAAATTAGATAAAGATACAGATAGAATATTAGCGAAAAATATTATAAATGAAGCTCATGTGATATATAGTAAAAATAATTCTTTTGAAAAATTTTTTAAAGAAATTGAAAATTTTTTTATAGAAAATAGTGATTTTATTTATTTAAGGAAGAGGGATTTATTTGATTAATAGAGATAGAGTTTTAAAGCTATTAAGGGATTTTAAAGAGTGGGAAGAGGATTTTAAATTAGCCAGTATCAAATTGGAAGAATGTGAAGATGCAGATATAAAGAAACTTTTATATCATAGTATTAGGGCATATTTTTTAGATTTTCATATATTATGTGAAGATTATATATCAATTAGCTTAAAGACACTAAAAAAGTTTAAGATTGACATATCGGCAATTGAAGGAATGGAGGTAATAGTATCTTCAGAAAAAATTAGTAAAGAATTATTAGATTTTTATAGTACTTCAAGAAGGTTAAGAAATAGATTGGCACATAGATATAAGGTTCCTAAAGATGAAGTAATCTATTTAAATTTAAAAGAAAATATAAAATTTATTAGAGAGCTTGAGGAAGCAATTAAAGAATTAGATAAATAATAAAGTTAAAATCAGTAACAGTGTAAGTTGCTGATTTTTTTTCTGTAAAATACCATGATGATATGTTAATATATAACATAAAAGACATATAAAGTAAGATGAAGAGGTGAAATATAATTTGACTATAGAAAAGGAGAAGAGAAATGAGAGAAAATATTTTTGTAAAAACACATGGATTGGGAAATGAATATATAGTTTTAGATAGTGATAGTATAAATTTTCAATTAACAGAAAAGGCTATAAAAAGGATTTGTAATGTTAATTTTGGAATAGGTTCTGATGGAATTCTTTTAAAAGTTCCATCAGATAAAGCAGATTTTGGTCTTAAAATATATAATCCAGATGGCTCAGAAGCTGAAAAGAGTGGTAATGGATTAAGAATATTTTGCAAGTATATTTATGATTATAACTTTACAGAAAATAGACAGTTTACTGTTGAAACTAAAGGTGGATTAGTTAATGCTGATATTGTTGAAGTTACTGAGGCTGGAAAAGCTAAACTAATCACAGTAGATATGGGACAAGCAATATTTAACGCAAAGGAAATTCCAACAAGATTTGATTCTGAAGAAGCCATAGGTAAAAAACTAATGGCAAATGGAAAAGAATTTGAAGTTAACTGCGTATCTATGGGAAATCCTCATTGTGTTGTTTTAAAGGAACAATTAAGTATAGATGAAATTAAAGAATATGGTAGATACTTAGAACATCATGAAATGTTTCCTAACAGAATTAATGTTCAATTTGCTAAGGTTATTTCAAGAAATGAAGCAGAAATTCTTATTTGGGAAAGAGGAGCAGAATTTACTTTAGCATCAGGAACTTCTTCTTGTGCAGTAGCTTGTGTTTTAAGAAAAAGAAATCTTATTGATAATAAGGTGAAAATTAAAATGCTTGGAGGAGCAACTATTTAGTTGTTAAAAATATATACAAATATGTTTAGTTGTGAACAAATGTGTTTAATATATTTTTAATATAAAAAGCTCCCCATGTTTATAAAGAGCATGGAGTGATAGGAAATACCTATCCAAAACTACTTGAATTGCTGGAAGTTCCTAAAGCTAACTAAACCACAACGTAAACATGAAATAAAGTTAAGCGTGAAGGTTACGAAAGTAGAAAAAATTAGTTAGATGGCATAAGGTTAAATCCTAAGTGCTTATACAATGGATAATCAGCAGGTAAGCCTCCAATAGAGGAAACTTCAACGACTATTCCGTAAAGGAAGTACATCTAAGTGGATGGAAGTGGGTAGCACCTTTTAAAAAGGTGGTGATATAGTCTGTGCTTATGTGAAAGCATAAGAAGTTCATAAGAGAACTGGTATGGAGTAACGAACCATATTGAACATGCTAAAAATATGCTAACTGTATATATTTTTATTTATTCAAATAACGATGATGAAAATTTCTAAGAATGAATAATTTATATATTTTTAATTAAAAAATACTATTTATTAAAATACAATGTCACCTCTTAAAAGGGAATATATCATAAGAATAAAGAAGTTATAACAGTGGTATAACTAAAATATGGATATATGGAAGGAGGTGAAAAAGTGAAACAGTCAATAAAAATAAGATTATTACCAACAGAAGAACAAGAAGTATTAATGTTAAAAAGTAGTGGTTGTAGCAGATTTGCTTATAATTGGGCTTTGAATAAGTGTAATGAAAAATATAATAATAATGAAAAATATTCAATAGGAAATATAAGAAAAGAATTTACTCAGCTAAAGAAAGAAGAAGAATTTAAATGGCTAAATGAAGTTTCTAGTAAGGTAACACAAGAATCTATTAGAAATTTAGAGAAAGCATTTAAAAGTTTCTTTAATAAAAAATCTAAATATCCTAAATTTAAAACTAAAAGAAAATCTAAACAATCTTTTTATGTTAGATGTGATAGTTTATATTTCACAGATAATATGTGTAACATTGAAAAGATAGGAAAAGTAAGATTTAAAACAAATTATAGTATTCCTAAAGATTGTAGTTATAGTAATCCTTACTGTAGTTACGGCTAAATGAAGTTTCTAGTAAGGTAACACAAGAATCTATTAGAAATTTAGATAAGGCATTTAAAAGTTTCTTTAATAAACAATCTAAAGTATCCTAAATTTAAAACTAAAAGAAAATCAAAACAATCTTTTTATGTTAGATGTGATAGTTTATATTTCACAGATGATATGTGCAACATTGAAAAGATAGGAAAAGTAAGATTTAAAACTAATTATAGTATTCCTAAAAACTGTAAGTATAGTAACCCTTACTGTAGTTATAATGGAAGGTGTTGGGTTTTAAGTTTTAGTGTTGAAGTAGAAGAAAACCAAACTGCTTTAAATGAAGATTTATCAATAGGAATAGATTTAGGGGTAAAAGATTTAGCTACTTGTTCCAATGATGATGTATTTAAAAATATAAACAAAACAAAAAGAATTAAAAATTTAAAAAGTAAATTAAAACACTTGCAACGTAGTATTAGCAGAAAATATGAAGATAATAAACAAGGAAGTAAATTTGTTAAAACTAATAATATTATTAAATTAGAAAAACAAGTGAAGCAAATTTATAGAAAGTTATCTAATATAAGAAATAATTATATACATCAAACTACTAATAAAATAATAAAGCATTACCCATATAGAATTGTAATAGAAGATTTAAATGTTAGTGGAATGATGAAGAATAAGCATTTATCTAAGGCAATAGCAGAACAAGGATTTTATGAATTTATAAGACAAATTAAATATAAATGTGAGTTTAATGGAATTGAATTTATTCAAGCTGATGAAGAATAAGCATTTATCTAAGGCAATAGCAGAACAAGGATTTTATGAGTTTATGAGACAAATTAAATATAAATGTGAATTTAATGGAATTGAATTTATTCAAGTAGATAGATTTTATCCATCAAGTAAAACTTGTTCATGTTGTGGATTTATAAAAAAGATTTAAAACTTAATGATAGAAATTATAAATGTGATAAATGTGGTTTAGAAATAGATAGAGATTATAATGCAAGTATTAATTTAAGTAATTATTCTAGAGCCTAAAATGTTGAGAGGCTTTAGTCTTAGGGATTTTGGTGTATCCTTAAATGCTATGGAGTGTTATACAACCCAAAGTAGCTTAGGCAAAATAGGACAGCAAGTATTAATTTAAGTAATTATTCTAGAGCCTAAAATGTTGAGAGGCTTTGGTCTTAGGGATTTTGGTGTATCCTTAGATGCTATGGAGTGTTATACAAACTAAAGTAGATTAGGCAAAATAGGACACAACGAAGTAGTGAATAAATAAAAATATACACATTTAAGTATATTTTTAGCACCAGAGCTTACAATTGAGATTGATGATGACTTTAATGTAAGAATGACTGGAGAAGTTAGACAAATAGCTGAAGGAATTTTAAATGGAGAACTTATTGAAGACCTTAAGTAAATGAAAAATGAAGAATTAAGAATTAAAAATGAAGGAGGAAACTCCTTGAGGGGAGTTTCTGTAAAGCATAATAGAATGTTTTGTTTATTGAAAGAGTAATATAATTTTGTGAGGTGAAAGGGATGGTAGATAATAGTAAGAGAAATAGTGCAGTGAAAAGTGGAATTTCATTTGGGACATGCTTAGCTATGGTAATATCTTATACTGCATGGAAATCAATTGGATGGGCAATTATACATGGTTTGCTTAGCTGGGTATATGTAATTTATTATTTTGCAAAATATTATTAGTTTGAAAGTAAGGGTAGTGTTTAAATGGAATTTAAGGTTACTGATAAAATTAATGCAAAAGATAAAGAAATTATTTTCCAAGGATTATTAGAATATAATTTGGCAAGACTAGAAGATAAAAATCCTCAAGACTTAGGTGTTTATTTAAAAGATGACAATGATGAACTTTTAGCAAGCACCAGAATTTTATAAAAAACATGGATATAAAGAAAAGTTTGTTTTAGAAGAATATCCATTAGAAGGAAAGCGTCATTATTTTACTAAAAGACTGTAAACAAGTATATGAGAGAAAAAGGATAATAGTGATGAAAGATTATGATATAAGAGAATGTAGTAATGAAGAAGCAGATTTTGTTATTGATAAATTAGTAGAATACAATTTATCCAAAGTAGCAAGTACACAAGAAATTGACTTTTTAAATATAGATAGAGTTGTAGAAGATGTTAAAGGTAATATCATTGCTGGAATACTTGCCAAAATGTATTGTTGGAACTGCTTATATATAGATGTTTTATGGGTTGAAGAAGGTTATAGAAAAGATGGATTAGGATCAAAGTTATTAAAAGAAATTGAAAATATTGCAATAGAAAAAGGATGTCATTTGATTCATTTGGATACTTTTGATTTTCAAGCAAAGGATTTTTATATTAAGCATGGATATGAAGTATTTGGTGTTTTAGATGAATGTCCAAAGAAGCATAAAAGATATTATCTTAAAAAGTTAATTAAATAAATATATATAGGAGGAATTAGTAATATGAATAAAAAATTAGCAATCTTAGTAATAGTCTTTAGTGGTATAGCTGCATTGTTATCTGGAGGAATAAGGATGATGGTGGCGTATGCTGCTAATATAGCTTTAATTTCATTAGGTTATTTATATATGGTAAATAACAAAAAGAATGAGATATTACCATAAATAATAAAGGGTAAAGAGTGATGAGTAAGGAAAAGAATTTTATAAAACGAGTTATTATTGGAGCAGGTAATACTTCATATGAAGGGTGGATAGCAACACAAGAAGAAGAATTAAATCTGCTAAATATTGAGGATTATTATAAATTATTTGGTAAGGAAGAGTCAGCTGATGCCTTTTTAGCTGAACATGTTTTTGAACATTTAAGTTATGAAGAAGGAGCAGAGGCAGGAAAAAATATATATAAATTTTTGAAGCAAGGTGGGTATATTAGAGTAGCTGTTCCAGACATTAATTTTAAAAATGAATGGTATCATAATATGTGCAAACCAGGAGGGACAGGAGATATAAATCATCCTGCCTATAGCCATAAAGTTTTTTACGACTATAGAACTTTAATTGAAATTTTTGAAAGAATAGGGTTTAAAGTGGATTTGCTTGAGTATTGTGATGAAAATGGTAGATTTCATTTTAATTATTGGAGTCCAGACGATGGTATAATTGGCAGATCATTAAGATTTGATACTAGAAATAATAATGGTAGTTTAGGAATGGTTTCAATTATTATTGATGCATATAAAGAGTAGATATATAAAATATTTTAAGGAGAAGATTATGAAGAATGTTTTTCTGGTATATGATGATTGTTGCTTTTATGAAATAGTGATATTAAATTACTTTATGAAATTTACAGGTCAAGATGTAGTTATTTGTTCACTAAATGGAAGTGCTATAACTTGTATGGAAGGTTATTCAGTTAATGTAGATATGGCATTAAAAGATGTAGAAATAGATAATATAAAGAGTTTGATTATTCCAGGTGGAGATATAAAGATTATATGTAATGAAGAGGTATATGAACTTATCAAAGATTTAGTGAAAAAAGAAATAATTGTAGCAGCTATTTGTGCAGGGGTGGACGTACTAGAAAATACAGGAGTATTAAAAGATACTAAATCAACTCATTCAGAGGATACTGATATTTATAATGATAAAAAAGTAATTACAGCAAGAGCTAATGCATATGTGGATTTTGCCATTGAAGTTGCTAAGGAATTAAATTTATTTAAAGATGAAGCGGATTTAAAGGAAACCCTAGATTTTTGGAAATTTCATAAAAGAGTTCAATGAGAATTAATGAAAAACTTAATTAGGGGGAATGAATATGGTTTTATTAGTTATAGATACGCAAAAATTAATAACAAATGAAAATTTATATAATTTTGATTTATTTGTTTCAAATGTAGAAAAGATAATTCATACAGCTAGGCAAAATAATATTGAAGTAATATATGTTAGACATGATGATGGACCAAATGAGGAATTAACTAAAGGAACTGAAGGTTTTGAGATATATGAAAAGTTTCAGCCAAAAGGTCAAGAAAAAATATTTGATAAACATGTAAATAGTGCTTTTAAAGAAAGTGGATTATTGCAGTATTTAAAAGATAAAGGAGAAAAAGACATTATTGTGGTGGGCTTGCAAACAGATTATTGTATTGATGCTACCATAAAAACTGGCTATGAACATGGCTTTGATATTATAGTACCAGCTTATGCTAATACCACTGTTGATAATGAATTTATGTCTGGTGAAAAATCATATAAATATTATAATGAATTTATTTGGCCAGATAGATATGCACAATGTATTTCTTTAGATGAGGTTTTAAAATTAATTAGTAGGTCCATTGAAAAATAATTATTCATAAGATATAAAATACTGAATACATTATATAAAAAATGTATAGAGGTATTTTTATGAAATTATTTGAAATTTATTTTAGTCCAACAGGTGGAACAAAAAAAGTTGTTAAGATAATAAGTAATTCTTGGAATTGTGAAAAGACAGAAATAGATTTATGTGATAGAGCAGTTGATTTAACAAGTTATGAAATTAATAGAGATGATATATGTATAGTAGCAGTACCAGCTTTTGGTGGACGTATGCCAGCAGTTGCAGTAGATAGAATAAAGAAGTTAAAGGGAAATAACTCAAATGCTATTTTAGTGGCGGTGTATGGAAATAGAGAGTATGATGATACTTTAATTGAACTTGAAGATACATTAAAGCAAGTTCAATTTCATTTTGTAGCTGCTGTGGCGGCTATTGCGGAGCACTCAATTATGCATCAATATGCAACTGGTAGGCCTAATGAGGATGATGAAAGACAGTTAATGACTTTTAGTAGTGAAATAAAAGCTAAATTAGCTAGCAGAAGTAACCAAGAGGTAATTGTTCCAGGTAGAAAAATATATAGAAAATATAGAGAATTACCTTTGAAAGTAAAAACAAGCAATCAATGCAATAAGTGTGGGATTTGCACTAAAAGATGTCCTGTTGGTGCAATTTCAAAAGAAGATCCTATGATAGTGAATCATAATAAATGTATAACTTGTATGAGATGCATATCAATATGCCCTAAAAAAGCAAAATCAGTAAATAATGTTGTAATAAAAATAGCAGCAAATGTAATGAAAAAATCTTTTAGTCAATATAAAGAAAATGTATTGTTTTTATAAAAAGTTATAGTTTTATATTTATAAGGAAGAAGTGATATTAAATATGATAATAGAAACTGAAAGACTTATTATTCGTAACTTTCAACTAAGTGATGAAAAAGATTTAAGTGAGTATATGTTACAGAGAGTTAATGCTGAGTTTGAAGCATATCCAGATTTTACAGTGGAAAAAGCTAAGAAAGAAATAGCATATAGAGCTGAAAGTGATGAATTTTTCGCCATTGAATTAAAGGAAAATCATAAAGTTATTGGAAATATATATTTAGGCAAAAGAGATTTTAATGGAAGAGAATTAGGCTATGTATTAAATGAAAATTTCCAAGGTAAAGGTTATGGTACTGAAGCAAGTAAAGCAGTGATTAGCTATTTCTTGAAAGAAGGCGTGCATAGGATCTATGCAGAGTGTGCTCCGCAAAACATTCCATCATGGAAGGTTATGGAGAAAATTGGTATGGAAAGAGAAGCTCATTTGAGGAAAAATATATCTTTTCATAATGATGATAAAGGAAATCCTATTTATTGGGATACATATGTTTATGCAGTATTAAATCCTAATGAAGCTAAAGGTAATTAAGGAGTATGTAAAAAATAATAAAGAAATAAAAGAAAAAATTGATAGTTATAAATAAATTTATTAATAGCGTAAGTTTTCATATGTTTAAATATAATATTGGAAATAATAAATTATATAAGAATAAAAATAAAAAAAATATGTTAAATTAATAACGGCTTTATGTTATAATTGTGAAAAATTCAATCTTAGGAAATTAAGGTGTAGAAAAAATGATTAAAGTAACAAAAGATATGAAGGCATTAGAGATTTTTAATAATGTCTGTGATGAAACTATAGAAATAATTTTAGAGCAAGGAGAAATACGCAAGTATAGTAAAGATACCATTGTTTTTTATGATAAAGAAGAAGTAACAGATATTTATATAGTTATTAGTGGAACTGTATCTCTTTATAAACTAAATGAAAATGGGCAAAAAAAAGTGATATTTATTTTAGGTGAAGGAAAAGTAGTAAATGAAGTTATTATAAAAGAACTTCCTGCATCAATAAATTGTAGGGCTTTTGAGAATGCTGAGCTTTTGAAGATTAATAAAAATAAACTTCTTGAGATAATGAAGTATGACTTTGAGCTATGTAAGAATATAATAATTTCACTTTCTATGAAAACTAGAAGGATGTATAGACAACTGAAGAATACTCCGCCATCTATAAAAATAGAAAAAAAATTAGCAGCAAAAATTTATAAATTAGGTCGTGATTATGGCGTTAAAACTCAGGAAGGCATATTAATAAAGATGAATTTAACAGTAACTTATTTAGCAGATTTATTAGGAAGCCAAAGGGAAACAGTGTCAAGGGCATTAAAATTATTACAGGATAAAAAGCTTATTTTTTATAAAGACAAAAATATTTTAATTTATGATTTGAATAAAATTTCAGAATTTTTTAAAACATCGTGATAAATATCACGGTGTTTATTTTTATATTAACATATAATTAATTCATGGAATAGTTGTTTAATTTTTAACAAAATTGTTAAAAAAACATTTATCAACAAGAAATTGATGTTAATAAAGAAAAAGGAGTGTTAAGATGGGCTACAAGGTTATAACGGAAAATGTAAATAATATTTTAAGACAGTTATCTAAAGATTATTTAATATATGCCCCAAAAGTATTTGAAGGTGATGGAAGATTTTCAGATACTGATACTATAAGATATGGAGAAATATCTGAAATAGAGGAAATAGTGTTTGATAAAAAATCAGAATATTCATTTAAGGAAATTCTTTTACCTATTTCAGAAACTTTATTCTATTTTACAGAAGACAATGCAGTTGTTCCAGAAGGACCAAAAAAAGGAGCTATAATCTTTTTAAGAAGCTGTGATTTACATGGGTTAAAACGTATGGATCAAATATATTTAAATAATGGACCGGAAGATTTCTACTATAAGAGATTAAGAGAAAATACAAGATTTATACTTATGGGATGTAGCCACACATTTGATAATTGCTTCTGTGTAGATATGCATAGTAATAAAAGCGATAATTATGATGCATACATAGATGTTGATGGAGATTATACATATTTTGATTGTAAGTGGGATGAGCTTGCATCTTTAATTGAAAAAGAAGGAAATGTTACTTGTGAAGTTACACCAAAATATGTAGAAAGTAATAAAGTTAATGTAAATATACCTGAGAATTTATCTGGTAAAGTGTTCAATTCAAAGGTTTGGGACGAATATACAAGCAGATGTATAGCTTGTGGACGTTGTAACTTTGTATGTCCAACATGTACATGCTTCACTATGCAGGATATAACATATAAAGAAAATAAGAATTCAGGTGAAAGACGTAGAGTATGGGCGTCATGTATGGTTGATGGATATACTGATATGGCCGGAGGAATTACTTTTAGAAAACCTAATGGAGAACGTATGAGATTTAAAGTAATGCATAAGGTTTATGATTATAAGAAAAGATTTGGGTACAATATGTGTGTAGGGTGCGGACGTTGTGATGATGTATGTCCAGAATACATATCTTTCTCAAATTGCATAAATAAGCTTGAAGATGCTGTAAAAGAGGTGGAATAAGATGAATAATGAATATATGCCATTTATTTCTGAAATAAAGGAAATAATTAAACATACAGATATTGAATATACGTTCCGTATGACTTATGATGGAGATGTTAAGCCAGGACAATTTTTTGAAGTATCAATACCTACTTTTGGAGAAGCTCCTATATCTGTAAGTGGTATTGGTGAAGGAACAGTTGATCTTACAATTCGTAAAGTTGGAAAGGTTACTAACGAAATATTCACTAATTATGTAGGAAATAAACTGTTTTTAAGAGGACCTTACGGAAATGGATTTGATGTTAACGATTATAAGGGTAAGGAAGTTACTATAGTAGCAGGAGGAACTGGACTTTCACCTGTAAAAGCAGTTGTTGATTACTTTGCTAAAAATACTTCTGAAGCAGTACACACTAATTTAATATGTGGATTTAAATCAATTGATGATATTTTATTTAAAGATGATATTAAGGAATGGGAAAAAAGTATAAATGTAACTTTAACAGTAGATAAGGCTGAAGAAGGATATAAAGGAAATACTGGATTAGTTACTAAATATATACCAGAGCTAGAGATAAAAGATATAAAAAATACAGCGTTTGTAGTTGTTGGACCTCCAATAATGATGAAATTTACAGTGGCAGAAATTCTTAAAAGAGGGGTAGCAGAAGAAAATATTTGGGTATCTTATGAAAGAAAAATGTGCTGTGGCTTAGGAAAGTGTGGTCACTGTAAGATGGATGATACTTATATCTGCCTTGATGGACCAGTATTTAACTATACTAAGGCTAAAAATTTAGTTGATTAGGAGGAGCAAATCTGTGGATATAAATACTAAAAAGCTTAAAAAAAATGCATTTAGAATAACTAAGGAAAGAGGAATTACAGCATCAAGAGTAAGAGTTCCAGGGGGACATTTAGATGCTGAACTTTTAGGAAAAATTCAAGAAATATCTGAAAAATACGGTAATGGAAAAGTTCATATCACTTCAAGACAAGGTTTTGAAATATTAGGAATTAAATTTGAGCATATTGATGCAGTAAATGAAATGCTTCAACCTATAATTGATAAATTGGAAATAAATCAAGAAGATCCAGGTACTGGGTATTCAGCAGCTGGTACTAGAAATGTTTCTGCTTGTATAGGAAATGCAGTATGTCCATTTGCTAATTATAAAACATCTGATTTTGCTAAGAAAATAGAAAAGGTAATATTCCCAAATGACCTTCATGTAAAAATAGCATTAACAGGATGTCCTAATGATTGTGCAAAGGTAAGAATGCATGATTTTGGTATTATAGGTATGACAGAACCGCAATATGACGAAAGTAGATGTATAAATTGTCAAGCGTGTTTAAAAGCTTGTAAGAAGTTATCTGTTGGTGCTTTAAGTTCTGAAAATTATAAAATTGTAAGAAATACTGAAAAATGTATAGGTTGTGGTGTGTGTGTGGAAAAATGTCCTACAAGAGCATTTACAAGAAGTAAAGAAAAGTATTATAAACTTACTATAATGGGTAGAACAGGAAAGAAAAATCCAAGATTAGGGCAAGATTTTATTATTTGGGCTGATGAAGAAAGCATTATAAAAATAATATCAAATACTTATAAATTCACAAAAGAATATATAGCAAAAGATGCACCAGGAGGAAAAGAACACGTAGGTTACATAGTTGATAGAGTTGGCTTCCATGAGTTTAAAAAGTGGGCTTTAGATGGTGTAAAATTAGGAGAAAAGGCTATAGTTAAAGAAAATGTTTATTGGGGTGGGATTCATTATAATTCTATAGATAACCAATAATATATATAAATTTACTTTAACAAAGGAGAAAGCTATAATGGAGAAAAATTTTAAAAACAAACTTAAAAATATGCCAATAGCAATAGTACCTACAATGGTAGGGGCAGCAACACTTTCTAATGTATATCAAGGATTAGGATTTACTTGGATAAAACATGTTACTATGTGGTCAGCTATATTAATATTATTATCATATTTAGGAAAAATAGTATTTCATTTTGATACTGTTAAATCTGAGTATAGAAATACTGTTCCAGCTAGTCTTTATGCAGGATTAACAATGATAACTATGATAATAGGAAGTTATATATTTACTTATAATCAAAGCATAGGTAAAGGATTATGGTTATTAGGGCTTATATTACATGCAATACACATATGTATATTTACATTTATGAATGTATTTAAAGGCATAAATAGAGATACTTTTATACCAAGTTGGTTCGTTACTTATAACGGAATAATGGTTGCAACTGTAGTTGGTGGAGTTATGAATGAGCCAGCTATAGGCAAGGTAATAGTATATTATGGTATAATTATATTATGTATAATAATGCCATTTATGGTTTACAGATTAGCAAAGCATTCAATAAAAGATGCTATGTATCATACACAAGCTATATTACTTGCACCTTCAAGCCTTTGCTTAGTTAGTTATTTAAACTTTATTGAAAAACCAAATAAGATAGTTGTCTATGCTTTATATGCATTAGCATTTTGTTCTTTCTTATTTATTTTATATAAAATGCCAAAATTCTTTGGATTTACTTTTAATCCAGGATTTGCAGGACTTACATTCCCTATGGCAATAGGAATTGTTGCTTCAACAAAAATGTCAGCATTTTTAATAGCACAAGGAAATGAAAGTTTTGGTAGTATAGTAAAAGAAATATCTGGAATACAAATCTATATAACAACAGCTATTATTGGTTTTGTACTTTATAACTTTGCAAGAATGCTAGTTAAAAGCTATAAAAATAATGGTTAATGATAATTTCAATGTAGAAACTCCTTAGGGAGTTTCTTTTACTAGAAATACTTTTTTGTAAAATTATACTTAATTTTAACATTAATTATCAATTATCCATTACAAATTATCAATTATAAATTTAAAAAGTGAGGATGGTATTAATGAAAAAGATTCAATCTACTTGTAATTTATGTGCACTTGCATGTAACTTAGATTTTTATGTTGAAAATGGAAAAATTGAAAAAGTTTCTCCAACGGTAGATTACCCAGTAAATCAAGGATTCTGCTGTATAAAAGGATTAAACTTAGACAAGCAACAAACTAAGATAAAAGCAAGAAAAACTCCATTATTAAAAGATGAAAATGGAAATATGAAAGAAATTTCATGGGAAGAAGGGTTTAAAACTTTTGCAGAAAAAATGACTGCAATTCAAGAAAAGTACGGAAAAGAAAGTGTTGCTTTCATAAGTACAGGTCAAATTCCAACTGAAGATATGGCACTTTTAGGTCATGTAGGTAGAAACTATATGAAAATAAATGGAGATGGTAATACAAGACTTTGTATGGCTACATCAGTTGTTGCTCATAAGCAAAGCTTTGGTTTTGATGCGCCTCCATACACATTAAATGATGCTGAACTTTCAGATACAATAATATTTATTGGAGCAAATCCAGTTATAGCTCACCCTGTATTCTGGGGAAGAGTAAGAAAAAATACAACTGCTAAGATAATTACAATAGACCCAAGAAAATCTGAAACAGCAATAAATTCAGATATATGGGTAGACATTAAACCAAAAGCAGATTTAGTACTTTTATATACATTAGCAAATGTATTAATTGAAAAGAAATGGATAGATGTAGATTATATTGAAAAGCATTCAGAAGGATTTGAAGAGTTTAAAGGTCATGTTGCTAAATTTACTTTAGAAAATGTTGAAGAAGAAACAGGAATTTCAGCAGAAAGAGTACTTGAATTAGCAGAAATAATACATAATGGTAAAAAGGTATCATTCTGGTGGACAATGGGTGTTAATCAAGGTTATCAAGCAGTAAGAACAGCTCAAGCAATAATTAACTTAGCTGTAATGACTGGAAATATTGGAAGACCAGGAACAGGAGCAAACTCTTTAACTGGACAAAGTAATGCTATGGGATCAAGAGTATTTAGTAATACAGCTGGACTTTATGGTGGTGGAGATTTCGATAATCCAGTAAGAAGAAAAGCAGTAGCAGAAGCTTTAGGTGTTGATGAAAGTGTATTAGCCACAAAACCAACAATTCCATACAATCAAATAATAGAAAGAGCTATTTCAGGTGAAATAAAAGGATTATGGGTAGTATGTACAAATCCAAGACATTCATGGGCTAATAATGAAGAATTTAGAAAAGCTGCTGAGAACTTAGATTTCTTAGTTGTACAAGATATATATGAAGATACACATACTGCAGAACTAGCAGATTTATTTTTACCATCAGTTCCAGGTATAAAGAAAGAAGGAGTATTCATAAATACTGAACGTAGATTATCTAAGATGAATCCTATTATACCTAAAGAAGAAGGAGAAAAATCTGATTTTGAAATATTATACGGAATAGGACAAGCATTGGGAATGGGAAGTCTTTTAGATAATTGGAAGACTCCAAGAGATGTATTTGAGTTATTAAAAAAATGTTCAAAAGGAATGCCTTGTGATATAACTGGTGTTACATATGAAATGTTAGAAGGAGCAGAAATGTCTGGTTCAAGAGGCGTTCAATGGCCATTTAGAGAAGGGGATGTTTTAGTAGAAGACCAAAGAAGACTTTATGAAGATGGAAATTACTACACACCATCTAAGAAAGTTAAATTTATGTTTGAAGATATAGCTGAAAATCCAATAGTGACATCTGAAAAATTCCCTTATATATTGAATTCAGGTAGAGGAACAGTTGGACAATGGCATACTCAAGTTAGATCAAGAGAAATAGAAGCTAACAAAATATATAGCAAAGAATCATATGTTTTAATGAACCCTCAATTAGCCAAAGAATTAAATATATCGGAACATGAAAGAGTTAAGATAGTATCACAAAATGGTGTTACAAGTGAGTTTAATGTTGTGTATTCAGATACAGTTAAAAAAGAACATTTATATGCTCCAATGCACTATATTGAAACAAATAGCTTAACACCTTCATTATATGATCCATATTCAAAAGAACCATCATACAAAACAGTTGCAGTAAACATTATTAAGTAGTTATGAAGTATAAATAATTAAGGAGTTCTAAAGATGAAGAGAATTAAAATTGATAGATCAAAATGTGTTGGATGCCTTACATGTACAACTGCATGTATAGTTTCACATAGTTCAGAAGATACAAGAAGCAGAATAACAATAGATAGTAATAAAAAATATGCCCCTATATTTTGTAGACATTGTGATAAACCAGAATGTGTATTTACATGTATGTCAGGTGCTATGAGTAAAGATAAGGAAACTGGAGAAGTAACATATGATAAAACTAAATGTGCAAGTTGTTATATGTGCATAATGGCATGTCCTTATGGAGTATTAAAAGCAGACAGTAGAACTAATAAACAAATAATGAAATGTGACCATTGTAAACATGCAGGTTCACCACAATGTGTTGAAAAATGTCCAATGGGAGCAATTACTTTTGAGGAGGTTAATAAGTAATGAGATATGTAGTTATAGGAGCCTCAGCAGCTGGTATAAGTGGAGCAAAGACTTTAAGAGAATTAGATAATGATGCAGAAGTAGTATTAGTTTCTAAGGATGAACATGTATATTCAAGATGTATACTTCATCACTATATTTCAAATCATAGAGATGTTGAAGCATTAAACTTCACAGGAAAAGATTTCTTTGAAAAGTATAATATAAACTGGAAAAAAGGCATAGAAATAACTTCAGTTAATGATGTAGAGCAAACATTATCATTAAGTAATGGTGAAACATTAGCTTATGATAAACTTATGATATGTAGTGGTGCTTCTGCTTTCATACCACCAGTAGAGGGCTTAAGAACATCAAACAACGTTGTTGGTTTAAGAAATCTTGAAGATGCAGTACTTATAAAAGAGCAAGCTGCAAAAGTTAAAAATGTTGTAGTGCTTGGAGCTGGACTTGTAGGTATAGATGCCTTAAGTGGACTTTTAGATTCAGGTGTTAATATTTCATTAGTGGAAATGAGCAATAAAGTACTTCCACTACAATTAGATGAATATACTTCAAATGTTTATAAAAATAAGTTTGAAGAAAAAGGTGTAAACTTAAAATTAGGTGTAAGCGCAGTAAAACTTAATGTAGATGAAAATAACAATCCAGTATCATTATCATTAAATAATGGTGAAGATGTTCCATGTGAACTTGTTATAGTTGCTACAGGAGTACGATCTAATATAGCATTTTTAGAAAATAGCAATGTAGAATGTGATAGATTTGGATTACTTATAGATGAAAAGGGTAAAACTAATATAGATAATATTTATGGTGCTGGTGATGTAACTGGAAGAAATCCTATATGGCCAACAGCTGTAAAAGAAGGTATAATAGCTGCTAACAACATGTTAGGAAAAGAAATGATAATGACAGATTTCTTTGGAAGTAAAAATACAATGAACTTTGTAGGAATTGCTACAATGTCTTTAGGAGCAGTTGAACCAGAAGATGAAACTTATATAGTAGAAGTTAAAAATGATGAAAAAGGATATAAGAAGATAATACATAAAGATGGAAAGATTTATGGAGCTTTGATTCAAGGTGATCTTGATTATGCAGGAGTACTTACTCAGCTTATAAAAGAAAAGATAGATGTATCAAAGGTTACTAAGAGTTTATTTGATATAGATTATGCTGATTTCTTTAATATTGAGAAAAATTTTGAATTTAGTTATAAATAATAGTATAATTAATTAAAGATGAAAAATTGATTTGTTGATATTTGTCTAAATAAAGCATTGACATGAGGGAACATATATTGTACTCTCATGTTAATGCAAATATATTTTTCATTTTAAAGTTTAAATTTTTATGAGGGTGTTATGGCTAAAGTGATAAACATAATAGGTTCTGGAAGTAATGTAGGAAAGACATACATTATGGAAGGGATTATAAAAGAATTAAAAAGCCGTGGATTAAGCATTGCAACTATAAAGCATGATGTTCATGGATTTGACATAGATAAAGAAGGAAAAGATACATATAAGCATAGGAAAGCTGGTTCTGAAACTGTAATAATTTCTTCAAAAAACAGGATTGCAATTATAAAAGAACTGAATAAAGAAACAGAGTTACAAGAGATTATAGAAATGGCCAGTGACAAAGATATTATTTTAGTAGAAGGCTATAAGAAAAGTAATCTTAGAAAGATAGAAGTGTATAGAGATGGCTTAAGTGAAAAAATAATAACACCAAAAGAAAAATTGATTGCTATAGCCAGTGATATAGATATACACATGGATGATGTCAAAGTAATTCCTAAGGAAGATTTTAAAGCTTTGGCTGATTTAATTGAAAAAGAGAAAGAATTTAAAATATAATTGATATTTTCTAGAGTATAAAAGTCCTAAGTATTTATATATATGGATTTTATACCTGAATTTAATTCACAGGGTAGTCTTTGAAAAGAGGCTGTCTCCACGTTTTGGGAAGGAAAATAAGCTTAGGTAATTATGAATGACGAGTGATGAATTATGAATTATGGAATAAACTCCTTAATTCATCATTGGTAATTCATAATTCATAATTTTAATTGTGTGCTTATTGTCATTCTTAATTTGTTTGATAATAAGTTTTTTTTATATAGAAATATAACTTTAAATAGATGTTAGAAAAGAGGTTCAAATGAAGTCATTTATAAGCCTAGAAGAAGCAATAGAAATGTTGAATGAAAATGTGAAAACAATGGAAGTTGAAGAAGTTCAGCTTATTGATGCCATTGATAAAGTTCTTGCAGAAGATGTATATTCATTAATAAATAATCCACCATTCAATAAGTCTGCAATGGATGGTTATGCAGTAATGTATGAAGATACAAATGAAAGTGGAAAAGTGCTTCAGGTAATTGATGAAGTATTTGCGGGAGAAACTTCAAATAAGGAAGTTACAGTAGGAACAGCTATTAAAATCATGACAGGAGCGCCTATTCCTAAGGGAGCAAATGCTGTAATAAAAAAAGAAGATGTAGAAATTAAAGAAAATAGCATAATTTTAAAGAAACAATTAAAGGAAAATGAAAATATATGTTTCAAAGGTGAAGATATAAAAGAAGGTCAGCTCCTTGTAGGAAAAGGAAAGAAGTTAAATTATGCTGATATTGGAATCATTGCTAGTTCAGGTATAAGTATGATTAAAGTTTATAAAAAGCCAAAAGTAGCCTTTATAAGCACCGGTGATGAAGTAGTAGATATTGGGCAGAACCTTAGTTATGGAAAGATTTTTAATAGTAATAAGTATACAATTTTAGCAAGAATCAAGGAATTAGGATATGAAGTAATTAATATAAAGCATGTTAATGATCAGTATGCAGACATAGGAAATACTATAAAAGAAATATGTAATATGGCTGACTTTGTCATAACTACAGGTGGTGCATCTGTAGGAGATAAAGATTTAATAAAGGAAGCCATTGATGAAATTGATGGTGAGAAACTTTTTTGGAAGATTAAAATTAAACCAGGATCATCAGTATTATGCAGCAAATACAATAATACAGTAATTATAAGTCTTTCAGGTAATCCTACAGCAGCACTAACTACTTTTGAACTTTTAGCAAGAACCTCTCTGGAAAGAATGAGCGGAGGCAGTAAAATAGAAATAAAAAGAGAAAAAGCTGTACTTCTTAATGACTTTAATAAGAAAAGCCCACAGAGAAGATTTTTAAGAGGACAGCTTCAATATATGGATGGCAAACAATGTGTATATATAACGCAAGTAAAAAGTGGTAATGGCATTTTAAGTTCAACTTTAAATTCAAATTGTATCATAGAGTTAGAGGCTGGGAATGCAGGAGTTTCGCAAGGAACAATGGTAGACATAATAAAATTTTAGAGGTGCATAATCATTGAAGATAAATAAGACACTGGCAATTATGGCAGGTGGGAAAAGTAGCAGAATGAATTATAATAATAAGGCTCTTTTAAGCTACAAGGAAAAAACATTTATTGAGAATATTATTGAAGCAGGGAAGAATTTTAAAAAAGTTGTTATTGTGGCAAATAATAAGGAGATCTATAGGGATTTTAATGTTGATGTGATAAGTGACATTTATGTAGGAAATGGCCCTTTAAGTGGAATTCATTCAGCACTTAGTTATTCAGATACTGATAAAGTCTTATGTGTGGCATGTGATATGCCATTGATAAGTAAAGATACACTAGAATTTTTAGCAAATGTAAAAGATGAGTATGAAGTTTTAGTACCAAGAGTAAATGATAGATTACAGCCTTTATGTTCAATTTATTCTAAGAAGATACTAGGGAAAATAGAAAAGGCTTTAGAAAATGATGATAATAAGCTACAAAAGCTTATATATAGTTTAGATTATAAAGAAGTACATGAGAAAAGTTTAACAGAAGGAGAATTTTTTAATATAAATACACCTGATGATTATAAAAGATTGGAGGAAATAGATAATATGTATACAGTAGCAATTATAACAAGTAGTGATAAGGGATATGCAGGAGAAAGAGAAGACAAAAGTGGAGCTACAGTAAAGGAAATAGTTGAGGCTAATGGATTTACTGTTGTTAAACAGGTAATTCTTCCTGATGAAAGAGAAATGTTAAGAGACGAAATGATAAAGATGTGCGATGAATTAAAGGTTAATTTAATATTAAGTACAGGGGGAACTGGTTTCTCTAAAAGAGATATAACTCCAGAAGCAACAAAGGATGTTATAGAAAGAGAAGCACCAGGAATTGTTGAAGCAATAAGATATTTTAGTTTACAAATAACTAAGAGAGCAATGCTTTCAAGAGCAGTGTCAGGAATAAGAAAAGATACACTTATAGTTAATTTACCAGGAAGTCCTAAGGCATGCAAAGAGGCTTTAGATTTTGTTTTAGATGATGTTAAGCATGGAATAGATATATTATTAGGTGAAGCGAGAGAATGTGCTAGAAAATAATATTTAAGAAGAGGGAGAGTGAAAAACGTTATGATGAAAATGATAAAAGTACAAGATGCAGTAGGATCAGTATTATCTCATGATGTAACACAAATTATACCAGGAGAGTTTAAAGGCAGAGCTTTTAAGAAAGGTCATATAATAAAGGAAGAAGATATAGAAAAACTACTATCTATAGGAAAAGATCATGTTTATGTATGGGAACCAGAGGAAGGTCAACTTCATGAAAATGATGCAGCCATAAGATTATCAAATCTTGTGGTAGGTGATGGAGTAGCTACATCAGAAGAAATAAAAGAAGGAAAAGTAGACTTCTTTGCTGACAGAAATGGAGTATTAAAGATAGATAAGGAGAAATTATTTAAATTAAATTCTCTAGGTGAAATAATAGTTTCTACATTACATAACAATACTCCAATAAGAAAAGGTGAAAAGATTGGAGCTACAAGAGTAATTCCATTAATTATAGATGAAAATAAGATAATAGAAGCTGAAGAGTTAATAAAAGAAAAGATAATCAGAGTTGATGAAATCAAAACAAAAAGATGTGCAGTTATAACTACTGGTAATGAAGTTTATTATGGAAGAATCAAAGATGCATTCTTGCCAGTAATAAAACAAAAACTAGGGTATTATGGTAGTGAAGTAATAAAACAAGTAATACTTCCTGATGATAAGGAAAGAATAACGGAAGAGATATTAAAAGCTGTTAATGAAGATAAAGCAGATATGATTATTTGTACAGGAGGAATGTCTGTAGATCCAGATGATGTTACTCCAACAGCAATAAAGGATTGTGGAGGAGAACTTGTTACATATGGTTCACCGATACTTCCAGGGGCAATGTTCCTTCTTGCATATTATAATGACATTCCAATACTTGGAGTACCAAGTTGTGCAATGTATTCTAAGAGAACAGTGCTGGATTTAGTACTACCAAGAGTTTTAGCAGATGAAAGACTTACTATGGAAGATATTGCGGAGTATGGTCATGGAGGATTGTGTTTAGACTGCAAAGTATGTACTTTCCCACACTGCTCATTTGGTAAATAAGTTAAAGTTTTAGGAGGAATTATGGATAATAAATTAACTCATTTTGATAATAGTGGAAATGCAAGAATGGTGGATGTAGGAAGTAAAGTTCCTACAGAAAGAGTGGCTATTGCTGTTTCTAGAATAAAAGTAAGTGAAGAAACTTTAGAACTTATTGAAAAAGGTCAGATAGGTAAAGGTGATGTATTAGGTGTAGCAAGAGTTGCTGGAATAATGGCTAGTAAGCAAACTTCTAATTTAATTCCTATGTGCCATCCACTGATGATTTCAAGCTGTAATATAGATTTTGATATAAATAAGGAAGAAAGTTATATAGGAATAAAGGCTACTGTAAAAATAGTTGATAAGACTGGTGTTGAAATGGAGGCATTAACAGCAGCTATGGTAACAGCATTAACTATTTATGATATGTGTAAAGCTGTTGATAAGAGAATGGTAATTGAAGGCACACATTTACTTAAAAAGACAGGAGGAAAGAGCGGAGAATTTAATTTTTAAGGAAGAAGTCTCCTAAAAGCATAATGAAAGATAAGTTTGGAAGAGAAATAGATTATTTAAGAGTATCTGTAACTGACAACTGTAATTTAAGATGTGTATATTGCATGGAAGAAAAGGATAATATTTTTTTAAAAAAGGAAAATAAGCTTACAGATGATGAAATATATAGAATAGTAAAAGAAAGTGCTAGTCTTGGAATAAAGAAAATAAGGATTACAGGTGGAGAGCCTTTAGTGAGACAGGGAATAGTAGAGCTTATAGGAAGAATAAATAGTATTCCAGGTATTGAAGAAATATATATGACTACTAATGGAATTTTGCTATATGATAAAGTAGAAGCTTTAGCAAAGAATGGTCTTAAGGGAGTAAATATAAGTTTAGATTCACTAAAGGAAGAAAGATTTAAGACTTTAACAAGAAGAGGCGAGCTTAGCAGTGTTTTAAAGGCTATAGATAAATGCTTAGAGTATAATTTAAAGGTTAAAATAAACACTGTAATGGTAAATGACATAAATAAAGATGAAATTATTGATTTTGTAGATATGACTAAAAATAAAGCTGTAGATGTGAGATTTATAGAGTTAATGCCAATAGGTATTGCTGTAAACTATAAAGGTGTAACTAATGAAGAAATATTAGCTACAATAAAAGAGCATTATAAAGAAGTTATTGAAGTAAAAAGAAGTAAGATGGGTGGACCTGCTACTTATGTAAAACTTAATGAAGCAAAAGGGAAAATAGGGTTTATAAGTGCAATGAGTAATTGCTTCTGTGAAGATTGTAATAGAATAAGGCTTACACCAGAAGGATTTTTAAAGCAGTGTCTACATTTTGATTATGGTGTTGATCTAAGAAAACTTATGAGAGATGGCATAAGTGATGAAGAACTTAAAAAGGTTATATACCATAATATATATGACAAACCAGAAAAACATTTATTTTTAGAAAAATGTGAACATAAAGAAATTAAATTTATGAATCAAATTGGAGGATAAACATAAGATGAGTAAAGTATTAGCAATATGTATAAGCAAACATAAAGGAACATTAAAAAATGAAGTAAGTGAAGCAAATTTCATTGAAGAATTTGGTATTGAAGGAGATGCTCACGCAGGAAAATGGCATAGACAAGTAAGTCTTTTAGCTTTTGAAAAAATTGATGATTTTAGAAATAAAGGCGGAAATGTTGATTTTGGAGCTTTTGGAGAAAATTTAGTTGTAGATGGAATTGAGCTACATAAACTACCAGTAGGACAACAGTTACAAGTGGGAGAAGTATTATTAGAAGTTACACAAATTGGTAAAGAGTGCCATGACAAATGTGCAATATACTATCAAGTAGGAGAATGTATAATGCCAAAGAACGGTATATTTACAAGAGTTCTTAAAGGTGGAAAAGTTAAAGTTGGAGATCAGTGTACTTTAATAGATAGTGGTAAAAAGATATTATCTTTATAATTGATTAATGAAAATGGGGATGTCGTATTAAGAATAAATAATACAATATATTGTATATAAAATTTTTAGTGCCATATCCTCATTTTTTTATATAATAAGGATAAATTATAAGGTTATTAGATATTAAGAAGAATTTATCTTTTTTTGTTATAGAAAAATACTTGATTTTATTACTTTAGTATGATAAAGTGGTAAATAGATAAAGTAATAGGGGGATAATTCAACGTGAGCATAAAAGGAATTAGAAAAAATATTTTATTAGGAATAATTATGGGGAGTATAAGTTTTACGCTTTTAGCATGTAATAAGAAGGAAATTAAAAGTGTTATGGATAAGAATGAAGTAATTGTTGGGTTAGATGATGCTTTTGCACCTATGGGATTTAAAGATGAAAGTGGTGAAATTGTAGGATTTGATGTGGATTTGGCAAAAGAAGTAGGAGATAGATTAGGTAAGAAAGTTGTTTTTCAACCTATTGATTGGTCAATGAAGGAATCAGAATTAAATAATGGGAATATAGATTTTATATGGAATGGATATACAATTACAGAAGAAAGAAAGGAAAAGGTGAACTTTTCAGAAGCTTATCTAAATAATAAGCAAGTTATAGTAACTTTAGCAAATTCTGATATTAACGCTAAAAGTGATTTATCAGGTAAAAAAGTTGGAGCACAAAGTGAGTCTTCAGCTATTGAAGCTATGGAGAAAGATACGGAGCTATATGAAAGCCTTAGTGGTGGTGAAGCAATAACCTTTGAAGATAATAATCAGGCTCTAATGGATTTAGAAGCAGGAAGGATAGATGCAGTGGTAGCTGATGAGATTTTAGTGAAATATTATATAAAGTTAAAAGGTGAAGATAAATTTAAAGTTTTAACTGAAGATTTTGGTAGTGAAGAATATGGAGTAGGCATTAGAAAAGGAGATGCTGAAACTGTTGAAGCAATTAATAATGCTTTTGAAGAAATTAAGAAAGATGGCAAAATGGCAGAGATTTCACAAAAGTGGTTTGGGGAAGATATAACAGATAATTAAAGAAAGAGAGTGGAGAGCATAATGGAGTTTTTAAGGAACTTAGGAAGCAATATAGTAATGTTAATGCCTCAAGTTATAAGTGGACTTAAAGTTACTTTAGAGATATTTGCCATAACTTTGATTTTATCTATACCATTAGGAATAGTAACTGCTATGGGAAGGCGATCAAAGATAAAGATAATAAATAAGATAACATCAATTTATGTTTTAATAATGAGAGGAACGCCTTTATTATTACAGATAGTTTTTATTTTCTTTGGCTTATCCATCCCAAGTATAGGAATAGTAATTGAGAGGTTTCCAGCAGCTATATTAGCATTTACATTAAACTATGGAGCTTACTTTGGTGAGATATTTAGAGCAGGAATTGATTCTATAGATGAGGGGCAGTATGAAGCAGGACAGGTTTTAGGTATGTCTAATACAGATATATTTTTTAGAATAGTATTACCTCAAGCTTTTAAGAGAGTTCTTCCACCAATAACAAATGAAATAGTAACTTTAATAAAAGATACTGCTCTTGTATATGTTATTGGATTAAGTGATTTATTAAAAGTTGGCAAGGTTGCAGCCAATAGGGATTCATCACTAATGCCCTTACTAGTAATTGGTATAGTATATTTAATCTTGATAGGAGTATTATCTAAGATTATGGAAAAAATAGAGAAAAGATATGAATATTATAATTAGGGGGAAGGATAGATGTTAAAGCTCAGGAAGATAAAAAAGAGTTTTGGTAATCTTGATGTATTGAAGTCAATAGATTTAGATATTGATGAAAAAGAAATAGTTGTGTTGGTTGGACCTTCAGGAGGAGGAAAAACAACGCTTCTTAGAATAATAAATATGCTAGAAAGATGTCATAGTGGATATATTGAAGTAAATGGGAGAGTATTATGTAATGATGGCAGATACATAGATAAAAAATCTATGATGGAGATAAGTAAAGATGTAGGAATGGTATTTCAAAATTTTAATCTATTTCCTCATAAATCTGTCATTGAAAATATAATTGAAGGACCTATGAGGGTGCTTAAAAAAAGCAAGGAACAATCTAAAAGTGAAGCTCGAGAAATATTGAGTTTTTTAGGCTTAAGTGAAAAGGAGGATAGTTATCCTCATCAGTTATCAGGTGGTCAAAAGCAAAGAGTAGCTATAGGTCGTGCTTTAGCTATGGAACCTAAGTTAATGTGTTTTGATGAACCTACTTCAGCACTAGATCCTGAGCTTACTGAGGAAGTAGCTAATGTAATCAAGATGTTAAGTAAAAAAGGAATGACTATGCTGATAATAACTCATGATATGACCTTTGCAGAAAAAGTGGCCAGTAGAATAATTTCTATGGATAATGGAGAGATTGTTGAGAGGCATATATATAGAAGTAGTGAAGGCACTATTATAACATAGTTATTGTAACTGTAAGGTTGTAATGATATAATTAAGTGGTGACAATGAAGTTTTTAGAAACTCATTGTCTTTTTTTGTAAGAATCTAATAAGGGGGAGTTTTGTATGGATTTAAATACATACAAAAAATATATTCAAATTTTGAATGAAGAATTGGTTCCAGCTATGGGATGCACTGAACCAATAGCAATAGCATATGCAGCAGCAAAGGCAAGAGATGTGCTTGGCACTTTCCCAGAGAGTGTTATAGTTAAATGTAGTGGAAATATGATAAAAAATGCTAGATGTGTTACAGTGCCAAATACAGGAGATTTAGTTGGTATTGAAGCAAGTGCAATTATTGGAATTTTAGCAGGAAAATCTCATAGAAAACTGGAAGTAATTAATGAAGTAAGTGAAGAAGCAATCATAAAAACACATGAACTTATACAATCAGATTATTGTAAAGTTGAGTTTTTAGATTCAGAGATAGAATTACATATAATAGTAGATGTTTTTAATAAAGAAGAAAGTGCATCGATAGAAATAAAACATGCCCATGATAATATTTCAAGTATTATAAAAGATGGAGAAGCAATCTTTAAATTGGAAGAGGATTCCAATAAATATCTAGGAGTTTTTATAGATAGAAGTATTTTAAGTGTGGAGAAGATTTATGAATTTGCCAATACAATGAATATTGATGATGTTAAAGAACTATTAGATAATCAAATGAAGTATAATATTGATATAGCAGAAGAAGGATTGAAAGGTTCCTATGGAGTAGGGATTGGAAAAGTTATTTTAGAAGCTGGAAACTCATTAACAAACAAAGTAAAAGCTTATACAGCAGCAGCTTCTGAAGCGAGAATGAGTGGATGCTCTTTACCTGTAATGACTAATTCAGGCAGTGGAAATTCCGGTATGACAATTTCAGTACCATTGATTATATATGCTAGAGAAAAAAATATTTCTAAAGAATTATTATATAGAGCTTTAGTGTTTGCGAATTTAATTAATATACATCAAAAAGCTGGAATTGGAAGACTTTCTGCATTTTGTGGAGCAGTAACATCAGGATGTGCTAGTGGAGCAGGAATAACTTATTTAGAAGGTGGAAGTCTAGAACAAATAAATAAAACTATTAACAACACTTTAGCCAATATTTCAGGAATTGTTTGTGATGGAGCAAAAGCTTCATGTGCAGCAAAGATTGCTACAAGTTTAGATGCTGCCATGATGTCGCATTCATTGGCTATGATAAATAGAGGTTATAGTGCTAATACTGGAATATTAAAAGAAGATATAGAAGAAACCATTAGCGCCATAGGGAGACTTGGAAAAATTGGTATGAGAGAAACTGATAAAGAAATATTAGATATTATGCTTGAAGCATAATATTAAAAGTTAATTAAGTTAAATTTATTAAAAAAAAGAAAAAATCTTATGTATCTGCACATACATAAGATTTTTTCTTTTATATTTGTATTCAACAGAAGGCTTAATCTATTGACGTTAAGCAATCTTAAGGATAGATGCTTAAAGTTTTAATTGAAGTTAATTAATATATCTATATCAGATCTTAGGGAGAAAAGAATATTATATATTAATTTTTTGAGTAATATTCCACAACTAAAACTTCATTTATTTCTATTGGCACTTCATTTCTTTCAGGGTATCTTAACAGAGTACCAGAGAAATCAGCTTCGTTTTTACTTATGTATGGCAATACATTAAGTATGCTAGATTCGAAGTTTTCTTTAAACATAGGATTTTTTTGAGATTTCTCTCTTAGTTTAATTTCATCACCAACTGAAACATTGAAAGATGGAATATCTACTTTTTTACCATTAACTAAAATATGGCCATGCACTACCATTTGACGTGCTTGTCTTATTGAGTTAGCAAATCCTAATCTATATACTAAGTTGTCTAATCTGCATTCTAGAAGTTTAATTAATGCAAAACCAGTTAACTCTTTAGATTTAGAAGCTTTTTCAAAGTAATTAGCAAATTGTTTTTCCATTACTCCATAATATGCTCTAAGTCTTTGTTTTTCTAAAAGTTGTGTACCATAGTCTGAAAGTTTTTTATCATTTCTTGCAGAACCTTTCGCTGCTCTTTTCATTGCTTTTGGATGACCACAAACATTTAATCCAAGTCTACGACATTGTTTAAATCTAGG
Source organism: Clostridium sp. CAG:265 (assembly GCF_000436575.1). NCBI lineage: Bacteria > Bacillati > Bacillota > Clostridia > Eubacteriales > Clostridiaceae > Clostridium > Clostridium sp. CAG:265. Next base: position 46,905 of record NZ_FR886642.1, on the reverse strand, counting down.
TCCCATCATTTTTGCCATAAAATCATCTCCTTAAATCATTTGCCGCGATAATTTAAGCCTCACATATAATATAGCATAGTTAAGGATGAATGTAAATGAAAATCATTATCATTTATAAAGATATTATAAATTTTCACTTTTGTATTATTTAATTGAGAAATTATTTTGTAAAAAAAGGTGAAATTATTATATAATTTATTATATAAATGAATTTATAGAAGGTTAAAGGTGATATATACAAATTAGCAGTAGGTGAAAGTTTTAAAGTTGCATATTTAGTAATAGTAGAATAAATAATTAAAGTATAAGGGGAGAATGGTATGAAGATAGATAGTATTATTTTTGATTTAGATGGGACTTTATGGGACTCTACAGAAGGAGTGTCAAAAACATGGAGTCTTGTTTTAAATAAATATGATTATGAGAGAAAAGAGGTTACTGTTGAGGATTTACACAGTTGTATGGGTAAGCAGCTTGATGAAATAGGTAAAATTCTTTTTCCTAAGTTAAGCAGTGAAGTAAGAAAAAATTTAATGAATGAATGTTGTACTTTAGAAAATGAATATCTAGGGGAGCATGGAGGAGTGCTTTATGCTAAGGTTGAAGAAACACTAAAAGAACTTTCTAAAAAATACAAATTATTTGTTGTAAGCAATTGTCAAGATGGATATATAGAATGTTTTTTTAAAGCTCATAAATTAGATAAGTATTTTACTGATTATGAATGTCCAGGAAGAACAGGACTTTCTAAAGGAGAGAATAATAAGTTAGTTATTGAAAGAAATAATTTAAAAAAACCAGTATATGTAGGAGATACTGAAGGAGATGCTGAATCAGCAAGAGTAGCAGGTATTCCTTTTGTTTTTGCTAAATATGGTTTTGGATCTGTAGAAAAATATCAATATGAAATTGATAGCTTTCAAGATTTATTAACTATAAAGTGGTAATTTTATTAATTAATATAAAATATATAAATATGTTCAATTTAACAATTATTTAAGATATAGGTTATTGTTTAAAATGAAAAAATAACAGTAGATAATATTAATCTTAGGCTACTGTTATTTTTTTATCTCTATAATCTTTGATTTTTAAAAATTAATTTTTTATGTAGTATATTGCAATGAGGTTATTAATACTATTATTGCAGTAGTGAAAATAGGTATTAATACAGATGTTACAAAAATATCTTTGTAGCTTTCTTTGTGAGTAAGACTGCATATTGCTAAAGTAGTAATAACTGCACCGTTATGGGGCAGTGTATCTAATCCACCAGATGATAGAGAAGCTATTCTATGAAGAATTTCTGGAGAGATAGATAATGCATCACTCATTTGAATAAAGGTTGGTGCTAGAGCATTTAAGCTTATGCCAAGTCCACCAGAAGCAGAAGCAGTAAGCCCGCAAATTACATTAACAGAAATAGCTTCAGAAATAATTGGATTACTAGATACATTCATGATGGTATTTTGTATAGTTAGAAAAATCGGTAGAGATTTAATTATACTTCCATAGCCAACAATAGCACTGGAGTTAAGCAGTGGTAAAAAGGAATTTTTAACACCAATATTTAATATATCATTTAAATTAGGTAGTTTCTTAAAGTTTAGAGCTAAAATAAATATAATGGCAATAACTATGGATATTATAACACTCCAAGTACCAGAAACATTATCTAAAGAAACTCCATATTTTTCTAAGTAACTTCCATCTATATTAGGATAATAAATTTTGGATAAAGTAAAGTTTGAAATAAAAATTATTAAAATAGGAAGTACAGAAATAAATATACAAGGAAGACTTTCATTTTCTATTTCTTCTAATTTAAATTTATGTTTTCCATATCCTTCACCAAAACTTCTAGCTTTTTTTAATCGGTAGTTAAGCCATAATAAACCTAAGGAAAGCATTGTGATGCTAGCTATAATTCCAATAAATGGCGCAGCAAATGTGTCAGTTCCAAAATAGCTCATAGGAATTACATTTTGTATTTCAGGGGAACCAGGCATTGCAGTCATGGTAAAGGTAAAGGCACCTAATGCGATAGTTCCTGGAATAAGCCTTTTAGGAATATCTGCTTCCTTAAATAATATATTGGCTAGAGGATATAGAATAAATGCAACAACAAATAAAGAAACTCCTCCATAAGTAAGAAATGCACCAGATAAGACTACAGCAAGTATTGCTTTATCTTTTCCAAGCTTATTGGTAATGAATGATGCAATAGATTTACCGTAATTAGCTTCTTCCATAAGCTTAGCAAAGATTGCACCTGTAAGAAATAGAGGGAAGTAGTTTTTAACGAATCCTGCAAATCCACTCATATATATTTCTGTATAATTAACCATTAAGTGGCTATTAAGTCCAAAAGTTAAAAGTAGGGTAAGTAGCCCGATAATTGGTGCCGTAATAATTGTTGAATATCCCTTATAAGCTAAATACATGATTAGAGATAGAGAAATTATCAATGCTATTATATTAATCATAAAAAAATTTCCTTTCTTAAATGTAGTAATTAATGTTACTCTTTAATAACATTAATAGTTTAACCAATTCTTATAATTATGTGTGTAATAAAGTCACAATAAAAAAACTAAAGCAAAAATGCTTCAGTTTTTAAGAGAAGTTGATATTAGTTTAGAAAATAAAGGCAACATTTTATTATTATTTATAAGCATCATTTCTGGATGCCATTGAACACCTATACCGAATGTATAGTTATTAAGTTCTATAGCTTCAATAATATTATCAGGAGCAATAGCAGAAATGCTTAAATTATCACCTAGTTGGTTAATGCATTGATGATGAAAGCTATTAACATAGAGACTTTCACCAAATAAATTATAAAGTAGTGAATCAGTTTTAATATTAATTAGATGGATAAATTCATATTTTGCAGATTTCTGGTAGTGCTGTATTGTATTGTTAGGGACTTCGCTAAAATCTTGATATAAAGTTCCTCCACAAGCTACATTAAGAATTTGAATTCCTCGACAGATTGCCAAGAAAGGTTTTTTAGAGCTAATAATATTTTGCATTAGTGAAAGCTGAAATAAATCAAGCTTACTATTAAATTCGCCAAGTTCCTTATGAGGATTTTTTTTATAAAAATATGGATTAATATCAATACCACCAGTAAATAAGAATCCATCGCACAAATCTATATATGAATCTATATTTTCTAAGTTGGAAGTGATTGGGATTATCAGTGGAAGTCCAGCAGCTTTTTCTATAGCATTTACATAATCAGAACTTACACTGATTTTGCTTATCTTATTATCTAAAAATAAAGTTGAAACTATACCAATTTTACTTTTCTTCACTGTATATCAATCCTTTCATCTAATAATGGAATAGAATATAGCATGATACATAATATGATGATATTAGATAAAAATACACTTGTAATTTTAAATTTATCTAAATTAAAAAAGAAAGTACTATATAAATGTTGTATAATAATTAATATTATTGAACAAGGAGGTAAATCGTGAGAGATATAAGTAATTCAAAAGGAAAAATTTTTAGACATTTTAAGGGGGATTTATATTTAGTTGAAGACTTTGTAACTCATTCAGAAACACAAGAAAAGATGGTTCTCTATAGAGCACTTTATGGAAGTTGTGGATTATTTGTAAGACCATATGATATGTTCTTAGAAGAAGTACCAGCAGAAAAAGAAAATCCTACAGGTCAAAAATATAGATTTGAAGAATACGTAGTTAAAAGCGTAAAATAGTTATGTTAAATAATAAATAGAGTAACTTCTTTTGAAGTTCCTCTATTCATTATTTTTAAGAAAGTATTCAAATACTTTCCAACATAATTATTCATTAAAGAACGTAGTTCTTAATGGCTTGTACTACACCATTTTCATCATTGCTTTTAGCAATAAATCTGGCTACTTTTTTTAGAGTATCATGAGCATTAGCCATGGCATAGCTGTAGTAAGCACTTTCCATCATTTCAAGGTCATTTAAATAATCACCAAAAACCATGGTTTCTTTATAATCAATATTTAAAAGTTCTTGTATTTCATTTATAGCCATACCTTTATTTATACCTTTAGCAACCATATCAAGCCAAATTTTACCTGAAACAGTTACTTGAACTTTATCTCTATAGTCATTAAAATATTTATTACTATTATTTTCAGCACCATCAAAATCACAAATTGTTACTTTTAAAATATCATCATCAACTACTGTTAAGTCCTCTACTATTTTATATCGTTCATAATATTTAGCAGTTTGCTTTACTAGCCTTTCATCATGGCTTTCAATATAAGCTGAAGTTTTCCCACATAATATAACATAAGAATTAGGAATTGTTCTACCGATTTTAATTAATTCTTTAGCAATACTTTTTTTAAGGGAATTAACAATAATCTCTTTACCTTTATATACCACAAATGTTCCATTTTCAGCAATAAACATCATATCATCTTTTATATCTTTGAATCTTTCTAGAAGATTATAATATTGTCTTCCACTGGCTGCAGCAAAAATAATATCCTTTTCTTTTAGTGATTGAAACATTGGATAGAAATCTGCATGTATTTCATTATTAGAATTTAATAAAGTACCATCCATATCTGTTGCAATAAATTTAATCATAAAAATCACCCTCTGTAAATATTGTTTATTATCAGTTATTGTTATTTAGTTTTATTTGTTATCATTTTATCATAAAATTAAGCATTAATCAATTTGTTGATTTGAGAATATAGTAAAATATAGAGTATTGCTAAAGGAAATAAAACATGTTGATAAAAGGGGATTTTCATATGCATTCAACTTGTTCAGATGGGAATTTGAGTCCAGCTGAGTTGGTGAGATATGCTAAGAAGAGAAAGGTTGATATAATAGCGCTTACAGACCATAACAGCTGTGATGGTTTATATGAGGCAATAAGTGAAGGGAAAAGAAGTGGTATAGTAGTTATTCCAGCAGTAGAATTGTCTACGAAATATAAAGAAAATAGAGTTCATATATTAGGATATTTTAAAGATGATAGTTATAATAATGAGCTTTTTAAAGAGGTATTAAGGAAGATAAAAGGAGATAAGATAGGTGATTTAAGGAGTATATTTGGTAGTAAGATAAATTTTAATGGATACAAAAAGAAGTTATACGTAGAAAGTGGAATCCAGTTATTGAGATTTTTTGGTGCAACAGTTGTACTTGCCCATCCAGTATTATTAAGTAGGGAATGCTTTTTTAATATAGAAAATATGGATTTTGATGGCATTGAAGCACGTTACTTTTTAAATAATGAGCAGGATACAGAGTTTTATATTAAATTTGCCAAAGAAAAAGGATTATATTATACAGCAGGATCAGATTTTCATACAAGAATTGAGGAATACAGAATTCATGGACTTATAGGTGATGTTTTTTTAAATGCAGAAGAAATTGAAGATTTTCTAGCACAGTCAGGACTTGATATTTGGGTTGAAGAATTTTTTCTGTAGATAATTAAAAAATTCAAGTTATGGTACATTATATAATTAATTGAATATAATATTGAGATTCTTCGGTAAAAGAAGTGCCTATTTATGTAGGTGCTTCCTTTATAAATGTGTAAAGCATAGGCAACAACTTAGATGATGTAAATTACTCAATACCCATAAAGAATACTGGAGAATAGAAAATAGTATAATAATGGAAATAAAATTCGCAAATTAATTCTTTAACGGTATAATTGACACAATGTGATATTTAATGTTATCTTAAGGTAAACTAAAAGAAGAAATATTTTTTAGGGGGAGTTTGAGTGAAGAAAAAAACAAAAGAAACTATTTTAATTGGTACAGGCCTTGTGACATTATCTTTAATTTTACATTATGTACATTATTTAATATTTAAAGATGCTCATCATACTATGATTTTTTTAGTTGCAGATATTGCTTTTATACCAATGGATGTGTTTTTTACTAGCTTAATATTGGATAGATTCCTAGAAAAAAGAGAAAAAGATCACTTACTAGGAAAGTTAAATATGCTGATAGGAGTATTTTATACTGAAGTAGGTACAAAACTTTTGCTTAATATAGCAGAAGGGGATAATGATAGGGGGTTTTTAAGTGGAGCGTCAATAACCAATGATACATGGAAGAAAAAGCCATTTGAAAAACTTCATAATAGGATTTTAAAACATGATTATAATGTAGATATTAATAAAGTATCTTTAGAAAATATTAAAAATAATTTAGATGAAAATAAGGAATTACTTATTTCATTAATAGCTAATGAAAATCTTATAGAACATGAAACATTTACAGAAATGCTTATGTCTATTATTCATTTAAGAGAGGAGCTTAACACAAGATTAAGTGTAGATATGCAAGAATATGAGATTAAGCATATAGAAAAAGATATTATGTTGGCATATAAATATCTGACAATAGAATGGGCAGAATATATGAAATATTTAAGTGAAGAATATCCAGCATTATATTGTAAAGCCCTTATAAATAATCCATTTGATACAAGAAGTAAAAGTGAAAAAGATAAGTGTTATTTAAAAGAATATAAAAAACAGTATAGAGATAATTTATAAGAAGAATATAAAGATTTATTTTCATGATATTTTTCTTTAAAAAATAAAATAGTAAGAAAGAAGTAGGACAAATGAAAAAAGCTATTTTAGTGGTAAGCTTTGGTACAAGTTATTTGGAACCATTGAAGAATTCAATTGAAAATGTTGAAAATAAAATTAGAAATCAATTTAAAGATTATGATGTATATAGAGCATTTACATCTCATATGATAATTAAAAAGCTTGAAATAGTACATGGACTTATAGTTGAAAAACCAGAAGAATTACTTGAAAGATTATATATTGAGGGATATGAAGAAGTTATAATTCAGCCTCTTCATATAATACCAGGAGAAGAATTTAGTTATATAAAGAATATTGAAGTATATTTTAAAGATAAGTTTAAATCAATAAAGGTTGGACGTCCAATATTTTATTATCAAGGAATAGAAGGACTTCCAGAAGATTATTCATTATTTATAAAATCTATTAAAGGAATTATAGAAGGAGAAGAAGCAGTAGTTATGATGGGGCATGGAACAGTTCATCCATCTAATGCAGTATATGGAGCTCTTCAAAGTGTTTTAAATGATGAAGGATATAAAAATGTTTTTGTAGGAACAGTAAAAGGCTATCCAAATTTTACAAGTGTATTAAATAAAATAAAGAAACGAGGTATTAAGAAAGTATTATTAATGCCACTTATGCTTGTAGCTGGAAATCATGCTATCAATGATATGACTTCGGAAAAAGATAATTCATGGAAATCTATGCTGGAAGCTGAAGGGATAGAAGTAAAGCTATGGACCAAAGGACTAGGGGAAGTAGATGAATTTGCACAGTTATATATAGATAGAGTAGATGATTTAATAAATAATAGATATATTGGAACAGGAGAAATAAAAAAACATAAAATAATATATATTGACAAATAATAATTATTCTATGATAATATACTTAAATAATATAAAAACTTAGGAGGAAATTCAAATGAAAGCATTTGTAGATGAAAATGTATGTATAAGCTGTGGAATGTGTGAAGGAATCTGTGGAGATGTATTTTCACTTGATACTGGAGTAGCAGTAGCTATAGAAGGAGATGTGGCTGCAGATTTAGAAGATGCGGTTAACGAAGCGTGTGATAGTTGTCCAGTAGCGGCAATATCAGTAGAATAATTATTTAATCCCTTTAAATCACCTATAAATTATATGAGAGTTGCATTTATGCAACTCTTTTTTTATGAAATTATAAAAAATGTTCAGATAAATAATGCCAAAATGATAATTAATTAACATAAAAGTTAGTTGTTATAAAAAATACATATAATTATTTAAATCCTTAAAAAATCAAGGAAATGTATAAAAAAATTTTTTAATAAAAAACTAAAAATAGGTATTTACAAAATGAAAGAAAAAGAGTAATCTGTATCTAAAGAATAATTATTGTTAATTAATAAACATAATCTATTAAAATTTTTTATTTGGAGGAAGAATTAAATGAAAATAGTAGTAGTTGGATGTACTCATGCAGGAACAGCATCAGTAGTTAATTTAAAAGAACTTTATCCAGAAAGTGATATTACAATATATGAAAAGAATGATAATATATCATTTTTATCATGTGGTATTGCATTAAATGTTGGTAAGGTAATAGAAGATACAGAGAGTCTTTTTTATAACTCTCCTGAAAACTTAGCTAAATTAGGTGTTGTAACTAATATGAAGCATGAGGTATTAGATATAGACTTTGAAAATAAAACTTTAAAAGTTAAAAATTTAATCACAGAAGAAGTTTTTGAAGACAATTACGATAAATTAGTATTGACTTTAGGGTCATGGCCAATAGTACCAAGATTTGAAGGTGGAGAATTAGAAAATATAGTTTTATGTAAAAATCATGATCATGCACTAAATATAATAGAAAAATCAAAAGATGCAAAAAATGTTGTTATTATTGGTGCTGGATACATTGGTGTTGAACTTGTTGAAGCATTTGAAATGCAAGGTAAAAACGTAACACTAATAGATGCTGAAAAGAGAATAATGGCAAAATATTTAGATAAGGACTTTACAGATGTAGCTGAAAAGGAATTCTCAGATAGAGGAGTAAAATTAGTACTTGGAGAAAAAGTTCAAAAGTTTAATGGTGAAAATGGTAAAGTAACAGAAGTTATTACTGAAAATGGAACATATCAAGGTGATTTAGTAGTATTATGTATAGGATTTGCTCCTAATACTAAGTTGGTTCAAGGTAAATTAGATACATTACCAAATGGAGCTATTATAATAGATGAATATATGAGAACAAGCAAAGAAGATGTATTTGCAGCTGGAGATTGCTGTGTTGTAACATATAACCCTGCTAAGGATACAAGATATATTCCACTTGCTACCAATGCGGTAAGAATGGGAACGTTAGTTGCTAGAAATATAGTTAAACCAACACTTAAGTATATGGGAACTCAAGGAACTTCAGGAATAAAGATATATGAGCAAAATATAGCTTCAACAGGAATGACTGAAGAAGTAGCTAAGGCGACAACAAAGATGAATATTGCTACAGTTTCATTAACTGATAATTATAGACCAGAGTTTATGCCAACTTATGAACCAGCAACAATAAAGATTGTTTATGATGCAGATACAAGAAGAGTTTTAGGTGGACAGATAATTTCTAAAGTAGATTTAACTCAATTTATGAATACTTTATCAGTTGTTATACAAAATGATATGACAATAGAAGAATTAGCAATGACAGATTTCTTCTTCCAACCACACTACAATAAACCATGGAGCTTATTAAATGCAGTAGCACTTAAGGCTTTATAAAAAAAGGACTCGGATAGCGAGTCCTTTTTTAGTTAAAGGCTATGTACTTTTTAACTAAAATTGATTTTTAAATTTTAAAGGTGGACTAAAATTATTTTACAATATATAATATATTTTAAAGTTAATATATTTTTTAGGGATAATGGGAACGTTCCCTTAACTGTATAAATGTTAAAAAGAATTAACATTTATAAATGATTATTGAGGAGGATTAATAATATGAAAAAGGTAATAGCTATAGGTGAAGCATTAATTGATTTTATACCACATGAAAAAGGAAGAGCATTAAATGATGTAGAAAACTTTTTAAGAGTACCTGGCGGAGCTCCATTAAATGTTGCGGCAGCAGTAGCTAAGTTAGGTGGAAAATCACAAATGCTTACAAAGCTTGGACAAGATGGATTTGGTGATGCAATATTAAATGAAGTAAAACCTTTAGGTGTAGATGTTTCAAGAATATCAAGAACAAATGAAGCTAATACAGCTCTGGCATTTGTATCATTAAGAGAAGATGGAGAAAGAGATTTTTCATTCTATAGAAATCCAAGTGCAGATATGTTATTAAGTGCTGAAGAAATATGTGTAGAAGACTTTAATGAAAAAGATATATTGCATTTTTGTTCAGTAAGTTTAATAGATGCACCTATTAAAGAAGCACATAGAAGAGCTATAGAAATAGCTAAAGAAAAGGGGTGTTTAATAAGCTTTGATCCTAATGTAAGATTACCATTATGGAAAAATCCTGAAGATTGCAGAAAGGCAATACTAGAATTCCTTCCATTATCAAATATAGTTAAGATAAGTGATGAAGAATTAGAATTTATAACTGGTATAAAAGATGAGAAGGAAGCTTTAGATTTTTTATTAACTGGTGATGTAAAGGTGATAATATATACAAAAGGAACTAATGGTGCAGAATTTATAACTAAGGAAAGAGTTATTTTCTCACCTTCATTTAAAGTTTCAGCACAAGATACAACAGGAGCAGGAGATTCATTTATTGGCTCATTATTATATCAAGTGGCAGAAGGGGAATATTCATTAGAGCAATTAGTAGATTTATCAGAAGAAAAAGTACAAGAAATATTAACTTTTTCTAATGCTACAGCAGCTTTAACTGTATGTAAAAAAGGTGCTATAGGTGCATTACCATTAAAAGAAGAAGTTTTAGCAAAAATCAGTGAGAGGTAAGTATATGATTACTAGAGCGGAATATGAGCAAAAAATTAAAGAGCATATAGATAATAATATGCCAAAGATTCTTTCAGATAAGTGGAGAAGTAAATATCATATAATGGCACCAATTGGTTGGATAAATGATCCTAATGGACTTTGTCAATTTAATGATGAATATCATGTCTTTTATCAATATTCACCTTTAGAAGCTAAAGGTGGTATGAAATTTTGGGGACATTTTGTATCTAAGGATTTAGTGCATTTTCAGGAAAGAGATATTGCCATATATCCAGATGTGAAGGAGGATAAGGATGGAGTATACTCTGGATCAGCATTTGTAAAAGATGATACAATGTATTTCTTCTATACAGGGAATGTTAAACATGATGGTGAGCATGATTATATACTTACAGGAAGAGAGCAAAATGTAATGTTAGTTACAAGTAAAGATGGAATAGAGTTTTCAGAAAAGAAGATTCTTTTAAGGAATTCAGACTTTCCAGAAAATATGTCACTTCATGTGAGAGATCCAAAAGTTTGGGAAGAAGATGGAACTTACTATATGGTTCTTGGAGCAAGAGGTAAGGATGATAAAGGATATGTATTATTATATAAATCATCAGATCTTTATAATTGGACGTTACATTCAGTACCAGCTGGTGGAGAAGAAAATATGGGATATATGTGGGAATGCCCTGATTTATTCTATGTAGATGGCAAGACTGTCTTTATGTTTTCACCACAAGGATTAAAAGCTGATGGATTTAAATATAATAATGTTTATCAAAGTGGATATGCCTTTGGAAACTTTGTAAATGATAAAAAAGAACTAAAGTTAGGAAACTTTGTAGAACTAGACAGAGGTTTTGACTTCTATGCACCTCAAACTTTTGAAGATGCAAAAGGAAGAAGAATAATGATTGGTTGGATGGGTGTTCCTGATGCAATAGAACATAAAAATCCAACAGTGGAAAACTATTGGCAACATCAACTGACTTTGCCAAGAGAATTAAAGATAATAAATAATAAACTGTATCAATTACCATTAAAGGAATTAGAAACTTTAAGAAAAGATTTAATTGAAAGTAAAGTAGACTTAGATAATAACAATGTTTTAAATATCATAGATAGAAATACCTTTGAGTTAAGAATTGATTTAGAGCAATGTAGCAAGTTTAGTATGAAGCTTAGAGAAGATTGTGTAGTATCTTTCACAGAAGGTGTATTTAAACTTATACAAGGAGACAGTGGATATGGTAGAGATGAAAGAGCTGCTTATATAAGTAATCTTAGAAGCATAGATATATTTAGTGACAATTCATCTATGGAAATATTCATTAATGATGGTGAAGAAGTGTTCACTACTAGAGTTTATAATGAGAGCTTAGATAGTGATATTATTCTTTCAGGTAAAGGTACAGCTGTAATAAAAAGATGGAATATTTAGTATAGTAATAAAGAGTTGATATTAAATCAACTCTTTATTACTATAAAAAAAATAAGGAAATAAGTGGCTCAGGTGTAGAAATAGTAATGTGGGGATTCGTCTTGATGCTTGCAGGGATTCCGTTTTATATTTATAATCATCATAAAAATAATCAATAATAAAAAGATAAAAAAATGTCTATAGCAGTTTTTTTATGATATACTGGAAATAATACTAAAGACTATATGGAGGGGCAAAATGAAAGTAGAATGGAATAAAAAATATACGACCATAGCTATTTATGCATTTTTAGTAATATCATCAAGCATAATAGTATATCTTATGGCATCTCAAGCAGAAGACTTAAAAATTAAGTTTAGTGGAATGATTGCAACAATGCAGCCATTTATAATAGGTTCAGCAATAGCATATATAATTAATTTTATATTGAATTTTTATGAAAAAGTAGTTTTTGAATTAAAATATCTAAATAAACTAAATAGAAAATATAGAAGGGGAATAGGGTTATTACTTTCTTATTTAACAGCTATTATAGTGATATCTTTATTCATGCAGTTTGTATTGCCGCAATTAGTAGACAGTATAGTAGGGTTAGCTAATAACATTCCTCAATATGTTAATGATGCAAGCCATGTTATTACAGAAATCAGTGAAAAATTTAATTTAGAAAGCAAATATATGAATATGATAGTTGAAAAATGGAATGAACTATTAAACTATATCATTACTTTACTGACAAACCTTATACCTGTTATAGGTAATTTCATTATGACGCTAGGTTCAAGTATTTTAAATGTAATAATTGGAATAATAGTATCAATTTATATATTGATAGATAAGGAAAAGTTTATAGCTTTATCAAGAAAGGTCACTTTCAGTATTTTTTCAGCAGAAAGATCAAAGAGAATAGTAGAATTAGCTCAAAGAAGTAATGAGACTTTTGGTAAGTTTTTAAGTGGTAAAATTTTAGATTCATTAATAATAGGTATACTGACTTTTATAATATTAACAATATTTAAGATGCCATATATACTTCTTATATCAGTTGTTATTGGTATAACTAATATAATACCATTCTTTGGACCGTTCTTTGGAGCGATTCCATCAGCTATTATAATCTTATGTGTATCTCCAATTAAAGCATTATGGTTTATTGGAATAATATTAGTTATACAACAAATTGATGGTAATATAATAGGACCTAAAATATTAGGAGATTCCATTGGAATATCAGCATTTTGGATATTATTTTCACTACTTATATTTGCAAAATTTCTAGGACTTATAGGAATGATAATAGGTGTACCTATATTTGCAATAATTTATTCAATAATTAAAGAAAACGTAGAGAGAAGACTAAAGGCAAAAGGATTGCCAGTTGAAACAGAAAAATATAAATAGATATAAATAAAAAGATAGTGAATGAACTATCTTTTTATTTATATAGAAGTAATTAAGTTTTTAATTTTTTCACAGTTTACAAGTGATACTAATGAATCGTTAAATAAGGTAGCCTTTTTTAATATTTCTAAGGCAGCATCATTTTCATTATTATTAAGTAGAATTAATCCTAAATAATAATAAGGTTCCATAAAGGATACATTACTATCAACAAGCTCTTTAAACTTTACTTCAGCCACATTATAGTTTCCTAATAAATAATTAGCTTCAGCAAAATTTGATTTAAGAACATTACTAGTATCGTTATAATTTAGGCCTTTATCTATAATAGTTAAGGCATCATCTAATTTATTATTTACAATAAGTAGAGAAGTAAGTGTTTCATAAAGATAAGTTGTTTCACTTTCTTCTAAAAGTTCTTTAAGATAATTTATAGCTTCATCTGATTTGTTATTTTTCCAAGCAACTAATGATTTAGATATCTTAATAGATAGTAAATCAGCAGATTTAATTTTAGAATTATTCAAAGATAGAGAGTTAATATAGTTTTGGGCTATAGTGCAATCTCCATATTTAAGTTCCATAATTAAATAATTGTTAACAATAAAGCCAGGAATATTTTTTCTATTTACAGTTTGGCGGTAAAGCTTTAAAGCTTCTGAGTAATTTTTGCCAGAATATAATTTGTTTGCTTTTATAATTTTTCGTAAATAGATGTTTTTACCAAGAAGTATGCATAGAGCTACTAATAACAAGGTTATGGCTAGAATCTTATTAATAGACAATGTTACTAAAAATATTATAATAAAAAATAAGATATAAATTGTAGATTGTTTTATATTTCCCATTTTAACCACCTATATATTTAATAATTATTAAAGAATATTATACAATAAATTACAAAAATACTAAAGAAAATATTTTTTAGATTATTTTTGATAAATGTAGCGGAATAATTTTCAAATAAAAAAACAATATTTTTTTATGCTGATTTTATGAAGTTTTATAGATAATATTACGATAATTAATTATAAAATATATTATGTGAGGTGAAAAATAGATAAATTTTATCTATATATTTATGATTAATAATTTAGAACATAAGTTTAAAGTATATTATTGTATCAAAAAGAAGAAGAGTAATCCAGTAGGTGATATTATAAATGATTTTTACTTTCAAGATGAATTAGGTTATGTTTATGCTAAGGATAAACATGAAGCAGTAGAAAAGTTCTTTAAAAACTTTGGTTTTATGAATGTAATATCTAAGATTGAGCAGATGAATTAATAAGTTAATCCATAAAGTTATAGAAAATATTTATTGATTAACTTATTTGAAATATAAATATTAAAAAGTACTTGCTAAAAAATATTTACTATCATAAAAAAAATTGATAGACTATAGTAAAAGTTACATTTTTAGAAGGGACATAGGAAGATGAGCAAAATATTTGTTAATTACCCTAAGTGCAGCACATGCAAAAGGGCAGAAAAGTTTTTAAAAGAAAACAATGTAGAATTTGTTAATAGAAATATAGTAGAAGAAAATCCAACAGCGGAAGAATTATCTTTATGGATGGATAAAAGTGGTTTAGAACCAAGAAAGTTTTTTAATACATCTGGTGTTTTATACAGAGAAATGAATTTAAAAGATAAGATAAAGACTATGTCAAAGGAAGAGATGATTGAAATATTATCCACTAATGGAATGCTAGTAAAGAGACCGCTATTAGTTACAGAAGATATAGTGCTTGTAGGATTTAAAGAAGAAAATTATAAAGAAATTATATAAAAGAAGTAGTAGAACTGTATATATGGCAGTTCTATTTTAAATTAAAGGTAAGATAAGATTAGCATTAATATACAATATTTCAGTAATATGTTAAAATACTAAGTGGAAGGAGACATTTATATGGAAAACTACATCATAAGAAGTAAAGCTAGAAGACAGCTTAAGGATAGAATGGGACTAGCGGTTGGAACAATATTACTTTCGACAATTTTACTTAATATAGTAAATGTAATGTTGGATATTACAGATGATAATATATTACTGTTTTCTTTACTATTTGCAATAGGATACTTATTTATTTCTGCCCCAATACAAGCAGGGAGATGCAAGTTCTTGTTAAATATGGTTCAAGGAAAAGAAGAACCAAAGATATCAGATTTATTTTCACAATTTAATATATTTTTAAAAGTATTTACCATGAGCTTAATAATATTTATTTTTCAATCTTTAATCATGTTAATATCAATTTTAATTATAAAAGGCTTATTACCAGCAGATGTAATGAGCACAAAGTTATCAGTTAGTAGTATTACTTTAATATTTATGATTTTATTAGCAATATCAATTTTTTTATTTTTTATTGATATAATTTATTCACAAGTTAACTATATAATGGTTGAAGAACAGGAAATAAAAGTAATTGAATGCATGAAGAAAAGTAGAAAGATGATGAAGGGATTTAAATTTAAGTATTTTAAACTACAAATCTCTTTTATTGGTTGGTGGATATTTTCAATATTTACTTTAGGTATAGCTACTTTATGGGTAAATCCTTATTCAATGCTTGCAAATGCAAACTTCTATGAAGAAGTAAAAAATATTAATGTGGAGGTGCAGCATGAGAAAAATATATTATGAAGATCAGTATAAGAAGGAATTTGTAGCTGAAGTAGAAGCAATTGAAGAAATAGATGATAAATATCATGTTAAGCTTAATGAAACTGCTTTTTTTCCTGGCGGAGGCGGGCAGCAAAATGATTTAGGATTTATTGAAAAAATACCAGTAGTAGATGTATATGAAAAAAATGGGGAAGTATATCATGTTTTAGAGAAAAAACTTATTAAAATACATAGAGTAAAATGTTCCATAGATTGGGCAAGAAGATTAGATGGAATGCAGCATCATTTAGGACAGCATGTTTTATCAGGATGTTTTTATCAGCTATTTAATGCTAATACTGTCAGTGTTCATGTTGGAAAAGAAATTGCAACGGTAGATATTCAAGGAATACTGACAGAAGAACAAATAAGGCAGGCAGAAATTAAAGCAAATGATTGCATTAGAGAAAATATTAAAGTAGAAATGCTTACGCCTACAAAGTCAGAATTGAAAAAAATTAAAATTAGAAGAGATTTACCAAATACTAATGAAGAGATAAGGATAGTTAAAATTGGTCATTTAGATATTAATGCTTGTTGTGGAGTACATCCTTCTTCAACATTAGATTTAGGAATAATAAAAATAAAAAAATGGCAAAAGCATAAAGGAAATACAAGAATTGAATATCTAGTAGGAAATAGAGCTTTTAATGATTATTTGAAAGTTGATAATTTTAGCAATGATATTTGTAAATATCTAAGCTGTGGAAAAGATGATGTTATTAATACTATTAACAATTTATCAAACCATATAAAAGAGTTAAGTGATGAAAATAAGAGCTTAAATATTAAGTTATCGGATTATCAGATTATTGAAATGCTAGAAAGTTCAGAAAAAATAAAGGATATTTCAATTATAAAAAATATATATAAAGATACAGATATGAAAAATCTTATTAAATTAGCAGATAGAATTACAGAAAGAAGTAAAGCTATTGTATTATTTGCTTTAGTACAAGATGATAAAGCTAATATGATATTTAAATCTTCTGCCCAAGTTAAAGATGTTTCTATGAATGACCTTTTAAAAGACGCTATAAGTTTAATTGATGGTAGAGGCGGTGGAAGTCACAATCAAGCCCAAGGTGGTGGAAAGAATAATAGCAATCTTAAATCTGCAATGGAATATGCAGTGATGAAAATAAATAAACAATTAAAATAATTAAATTGAATACTTAGATTTATTACTTTGAATATCAGTATGAATAGATAGCACTAATATATTTTAGTACTGTCTATTTTATTTTCATAATGAAACAAATAATAACATTTATTTTTAACTTTCATATAATAAAATATAAAAAATATATCACAAAGGAGATATAATTATGTACTATGAGAAACCAAGAGAATATGAAGAGTTTGAAGATATATGTGATGTAAGAGGTTTTGAACAGGCTGAAGACAGTGGGAAATTTGATTGCAGAATTGGTGAAGATGATATACAATGTTGTAGTACCAATGATAATGTTGATTGTGTAGATATAGATCAAACTTCATATTCTAAAGGATGTTGTAATAATCATGCAGAATTCATTATAAGCAGTTTTCAAGAGTGTTATGAAGAAGAGCCTTGTATTGAGCAGTGTAAATGTAATGTAGAAGAAAAATGTAATGCAGAAGAAAGATATAATATAGAAGAAAAATGTAATGCAGAAGAAAAATATAATATAGAAGAAAAATGTAATGTAGAAGAAAATTATAATTATTATAATAAAGAAAATTGCTTAGAGAATTATGAATGTAAGCCAAAGAAGCACCATAAAAAACCAAGGAAGATGCCTTGTATGGAATATCAAAAGGGCATGCAGGTAGGATATAGGATGGGGTATATGAAAGCACAGCAAGAATTTAGAAGAAGGATAATGTATATGTATAATATGTTTCAATGCAGATAGTCATATATTCTTTTAAATAGAAAAGTTGAATTTTTCAACTTTTCTGTTTAGTTTATAATTATAGTATACTTTCAGCATATTTGGTAAAAATATATATGTATATTTATCAGGAGAGTATAAATGAAAGATTTAATTTATAAGATAGATGCTTTTGGCGAAAAAATCATAGGATTTATCTATAATAAGAACAAATTTCTAGATAAATTAATGATAGCAATTACTTTAAGTGGCGATTTAGGTATTATATGGATTATAATTTCTTTTTTCTTGTTTAGTAGAAAGAAGTATACTAATGTAGCCATTATGCTATTATTGGCCATAGTATTAGCGTCTATATTAGGTGAAGGAATAATTAAACATATAGTAAAGAGAAGGAGACCATTTATAAAAAATAAAATAGCAAAATTATTGATTCCTCATCCAGGAACATACTCTTTTCCTTCAGGTCATACAGCATCTTCTTTTGCAGCAGCTACTGTATTTATAAGAACTGATATGAGACTTACATCTTTAATAGTTGCTATAGCTGTTTTAATATCTTTTTCAAGATTATATTTACGAGTTCATTATTTATCTGATGTTATAGGTGGAATAATACTGGGAGTTTTTTCAGGAACAATAATAGTCACTATGTTTAGTTAAATAGGAATATATTAAGGTTTACCTTAATATATTCCTATTTTTTTAAATTATATATTTAACAAGCTTATTGGGGAAAAGATCATTAAATTCATTGGTAAAAAATTCTTTGATTTCATCAAGAGTCTCTTTAGGATAAAGATATTTTCCATATCCAATTTTCATATATGAAAATTGGATAATTTTTAATGAGGTAATATAATTATTATCATAAATTCAGCTGATAATATTGTCAATGAGTTATATATTAAAAGCTTAGATAAGTATTGTGTTTTAAGGGTACATGTATCTGTAAAACCAATAGATGAAGCAACAACAATAGTATCTTTATTTTTACTATTTGCAATATTGGTGGGACTTGTGATGGCATTGGTAATATCCACATATTATTCAAGAGCTATCAGTAAGTCATTTATAAAAATAAATGAAGCAGCTAAGAAAATGGCAAAGCTTGATTTTGATAATTATATAGAAGTTGACGGTCAAGATGAAATTACTCATACGCCAAATGGAGAAAATATAATAATAAAAGGACAACTTCACAAAATTACTGTGGAAAACACAGGGGTAACTATTGAAGAAGCTGAACTTAAAAAAGTATTTAATGCTTTTTATAGAGTTGATAAATCGAGAAATAGAAAGACTGGTGGAACAGGGCTTGGTTTATATATAGTAAAAACTATTTTTGATAAAAATAAAAATATTAAATATAATATGAATTCAAAAGAAAATTCTGTAGAATTTTCGATAGAATTCTAAAAAGCAGCCGTTATTAGAAAAAAATGGTTGTTTTTTTATGTTTTTGTAAAAATAATGTTGACAAAAATACTAGGACATTGTATCATACTGAAGTAGATGATAATGAATATCAATATATATAAATAAAATGCGGAGGATAAAATGAAAAAAAGATATTTAGCAATAGCTTTAGTAATATTATCGTTTATTTCGTTGTTTATAGGAGTAAGCAATATAAGTATTAAAGACATATTAGCTGGTGACAGCAGTAAGGTGCAGATAATTTTAATAAGCAGATTGCCAAGGCTTATCAGCATAATAATTGCTGGTATGGGACTAAGTATAAGTGGTCTTATAATGCAGCAGATAAGTAGAAATAAGTTTACATCACCTACAACGGCAGGGACTATGGATTCAGCTAAAATGGGTTTGATGTTTGCTATGTTATTTATGCCAAAGGCAGGAGTAATATCAAAAGCTATTTTTTCATTTGTCTTTGCATTATTAGGATCTTTAATATTTATGACCATATTAAAAAAGTTAAAAGTAAAGAATATAATCTTTGTACCTTTAGTAGGTATGATGTTTGGAAATCTTGTTAGCTCCATAACATCATTCATATCTTACTATAAAGATATGAATCAATCATTAAATGCATGGTTTCAAGGAAGCTTTTCTACTGTAATGAAGGGAAATTATGAGTTGCTTTATTTATGTATACCAGCAATTATATTAGCTTTTGTATATGCAAACAAGTTTACAATTGCAGGAATGGGAGAGAGTTTTTCTACCAATTTAGGCTTAAATCATGAAAGAATAGTAAATATAGGATTGATATTAGTTTCAGCAGTATCAGCACTGACGTTAGTTATGGTTGGTAATATTCCTTTCTTAGGACTTATTGTTCCTAATCTAGTAAGTATATCTAAAGGAGACAATCTAAAAAATTCGCTAGTTGAGACATGCCTTTTTGGAGGAAGTTTTGTACTTCTATGTGACATAATTGGAAGAGTTATTATTGCTCCATATGAAGTTTCGATTGGACTTACTGTAGGTGTTATAGGTAGTGCGATGTTCTTATACTTAGTTATGAGGAGGAAAAAATAATGCAAATTAGCAGGGACAAAAAAGCAAAAAATCAGATAATTGTATTATTGACACTTACAATAATAGCATATATAGTTTTTGTTGTTATTGGCATGAATAAAAATAATATGGATTATCTTTTATCAAAAAGAATTCCAAAGCTCATAGCAATATCTTTAAGTGGTGGAGCAATTGCATTTTCATCAATCATATTTCAGACAATATGCAATAATAGAATTTTGACACCTAGTGTATTGGGGTTAGACTCAGTATATAGCTTTATACAAACCATAGTTGTTTTTGCATTTGGTAGTACAAGCATTGTAATGACCAATAAAAATTTAAATTTTATTTTATCGTTAATAGGAATGTTGATTATTTCAACTTTACTATATAAGTTTGTTTTTGGAAGAGATAATAATGGAATAATGCATTTATTATTAGTGGGATTAATATTGGGAACATTTTTTAGCAGTCTTACATCATTTATGCAAGTGATTATAGATCCTAATGAGTATTTAACATTACAAAGTAAGCTTATAGCAAGCTTTAATAATGTAAATACTGATATAATTATTTTATGTATTCTGATAATTTTATGTATACTTCCTTTTATATATGATGAATTAAAACTACTTGATGTGATGGCATTGGGAAAAGAACAAGCTATAAATTTAGGAGTAAACTATGATAAAGTTATGAAAAAGCTTTTAATAGTAGTTGCTGTTATGACAGCAATGTCTACAGCATTAGTAGGACCATTAACATTCTTAGGACTTATAGTTGTAAATGTAACATATCAAATAGTGAAAAGTTTTAAACATAAATATTTAATTATTACTTCAATATTAATAAGTGTTTGTAGCATAATAGTGGGACTTATATTTGTTGAAAGAATATTTAAATTCACTACAACATTAGGAGTAATAATAAACTTTATAGGAGGATTATATTTCTTATATCTATTGCTTAAAGAATCAAAACTTTAGAGAATAAGAAAAATTTTTAAAGTAAGGGAGAATCGCTATGATAGAAGTAAGAAATTTAACTAAAAAATATGGCAATACAAAAGTAGTTGATAATGTATCTTTAAACATAGAAAAGGGAAAGATGATTTCGTTAATTGGACCTAATGGTGCAGGTAAAAGTACGGTTTTATCAATGATAACAAGATTAATGGATATGGATGAAGGACAAGTTATTATAGATGATATTGAATTATCTAAATGGGATAATAGAGAACTTTCAAAAAGAATTTCAATATTAAAACAAGCAAATGATGTTAATTTACGTTTAACAATAAGAGAACTTGTTGAGTTTGGAAGATTTCCACATTCTCAAGGTAATATAACAGAAGTAGATAATGAGTTTATAGATAAAGCCATTAAATATATGCAGCTTGAAGATATTGAGCATAGATATTTAGATGAGTTAAGTGGTGGACAAAAACAAAGGGCGTATATAGCAATGGTAATTGCACAAGACACAGAATATATATTTCTAGATGAACCATTAAATAATTTAGATATGAAGCATTGTGTACAAATGATGAAGGTTATTAGAGGGCTTGTAGATGATTTAGGAAAAACAGTAGTTACTGTGTTACATGATATTAATTTTGCATCATGCTATTCAGATATAATTGTAGCTTTAAAAAATGGAAAAATGTATAAGCAAGGTGAAACTTTATCCATCATTAATAATGAAGTATTAGAAGATTTATATAATACAGAATTTAAAATACAAGATATTGAAGATAAAAAAATATGTATTTATTTCTAAAAAATAAGCCTTGCTTATTTTTTAAAAGAATTTATTGATAATGAAATTCATTATAAAATATTAAAGTTAATTTTAGGAGGAATAATAATGAATAAAAAAGTTTTAGCAATAGTTGCAGCAGCGGCTGTAGTAATAGCTGGAGGAGCATATTTACTTAAGGGGAATAAAGTAGAAAGTAAATATAGTGAAGGAGCTATAGAGGTTACACATAAATTAGGAACTACTGTTTTAAATGAAGCACCTAAAAATGTAGTAGTATTAGACTTTGGAGCATTAGACGTACTTAGTGAAATGGATGTAAATATAGTTGGTTTACCTAAATCAGGAACTTTACCTGAATATTTAGAAGAGTTTTCAGGAGAACAATATACTAATGTTGGTAGTGTAAAAGAACCAGATTTAGAGGCCATTAATGAATTAAATCCAGACTTAATTGTAATGGCTGGAAGAATGTCTGATTATTATGAAGAATTTTCTGAAATAGCACCAACTGTATATGTAGAAAGTGATGGTGCAGATTATATAAATAGTTTTAATAAAACGGCAACAATGTTTGGTGATATATTTGATAAAGAAGAAAAAGCTACAGAAATAATTGAAGAAGTAGCACAAAAAGTTAAAGAAGCGAATGCTGAAATAGCAAAGAAAGATATTAATGCATCAATAATAATGGTTAATGGAAGAAATATCAGTGCTTATGGTGCAAAATCAAGATTTGCACTTATTCACAATGAATTAGGAATTAAAGCAGCAGATGAAAATATTGATGACTCTACACATGGACAAGAAGTTACATTTGAATATTTAGTTGAAAAAAATCCAGGATATATATTTGTAATTGACAGAAATTCAATTACAGGTTCTAAAGACATAACAGCTCAGTCAATTATTGAAAATGAATTAACAAAACAAACAGATGCTTATAAAAATGGAAATATAGTGTATTTAAATTCAGTTAACTGGTATACAGTATCAGGTGGATATACTTCAACTTTAAATATGATAGAAGAAGTTTTATCAGCAGTAAAAGCATAATATAAATATAAAAAGTCTTTGCAATTAATAGCAAAGACTTTTTATAATATAAAGATATATATGTAAAAATTACATTTGTTGAGTTATAGATTTATTTAAATATTTATGAGATAATGAATAGAAAAATATTATATAAAAGGTGATCTAATGTATAAGGTAGCAATTTTTGATTTAGATGGGACGTTATTAAACACTTTGAAAGATTTGGCTGATGCTTGTAATTTTGCCTTAAGGTCGCATGGCTTTTCAGAACATCAAATTGATGAATATAAATATTTTCTTGGAAATGGAGTATATAAGCTAGTGGAAAGAGCATTGCCAATGGATAAAAAAGATGGTGAAACGGTAGATAAAGTTTTAACAGAATTTAAAAAATACTATGAAAAGCATAAGAGTGATTTTACTAAGCCATATGATGGTATAGAAGAATTATTAATAGCTTTAAAAGAAATAGGAATAAAAACAGCAGTTGTTTCCAATAAACCACATGAATTTGCAGTTGAAATAGTAGAAAGATATTTTGGTAAATCTTTTGATATAGTTTTTGGAAAGAGAGAAGGATACTTGGCAAAGCCAGATCCAACAACTGTAATAGAGACATTAAATCATTTTAAATGTAAAAAAGAAGAAGCAGTTTATATTGGAGATTCCGATGTTGATATGTTTACAGGAAAAAATGCCGGTCTTTTTTCCATTGGTGTTGCGTGGGGATTTAGAGGTGCTAGAGAATTATCTGCTGCTGGGGCAAATAAAATAGTATATACTTCAGAAGAATTATTAAGTGAAATTATCAAATAGTATTAAAGTTAAGGTAGGTACATTAATATAACAGTAGTAAATAAAAATGTAGATTATAAACAATTTTTATTAAAAATAAAGGGTAAACAATAATGTATAATTTTTTATTAATATTATAGAGGTAGAAAAATGAATAAATTAAGAAAGAAAAAAAGGAAAAAAATAAAGCCTTTTGAGTTAAAAAAAATCAATGAACAGTCCATTGATAGATTAATACTTGTAGGCATATCTATAGGTGTAGTAATAGTAGTTTTACTTTTAAGAATGTTATATCTTACTATTATAAAGGGTTCAGAGTTAGCAGAGAAAGCTGAAACAGAATGGAAATCAGAAATGAATTTAACGGCTATGAGAGGTAATATAGTAGATAGAAATGGTTCTATTCTAGTTACATCAACTAATGTTTATAGAATTGAAGTAGATATGGATACATTAAGAGCATATGTTGATGATGA
Source organism: Clostridium sp. CAG:265 (assembly GCF_000436575.1). NCBI lineage: Bacteria > Bacillati > Bacillota > Clostridia > Eubacteriales > Clostridiaceae > Clostridium > Clostridium sp. CAG:265. The sequence goes on along the minus strand of NZ_FR886642.1, from coordinate 22,410 downwards.
AAAAACCACTATAGAGAAAGTATCTGCCAATATAGCTGAAGCGATAGGTACTTCCTATGATAATATTTATAAAAAGCTCAGTGATAAAGAAAATAAATTTATAATTTTATCTAAAGGACTTGAAAAAGATGCTATAGATAAGGTAAAAGCTTTAGAAATTGCTGGGTTAGTTTATTATGATGAAATAGAAAGATATTATCCTAATGGTAATTATTTATCTCAAGTTTTAGGTACAATCAATTCAGAAGGTGTAGGATTAACAGGATTAGAGCTTCAATATGATGATTATTTAAGTGGACTATCAGGAATACGTATAGGAGGTATTGATGCTTATTCTAATGATCTTCCATTTGTAAGTGGAAAACAAACTAATGCAATAAATGGGAAGGACATTGTTACTACCATTGATGAAAATCTTCAATATTATGCAGAACTTGTAGCTAAAGAAGGCCTTGAAACACATAAAGCAAAGCGAGTATCCATAACAATAATGAATCCTAATAATGGAGAAATATTAGCTATGGCAAATGCACCAGGATATGATCCCAATAGCCCATATGAAGAATATGAAAACTTTGAAGGAGACACTGAAAATGATAAAATTCAAAATATGTGGAGAAATTCTATTGTAAGTGATACTTATGAACCAGGATCTACATTTAAAATAATTACCATGGCTGCTGCTATGGAAGAAGGATTAATTCATGATGATGATGTGTTTGTTTGTAATGGAAGTAAGACCTTTGGAGATGTTCAGGTTCATTGTTGGAACTTGTCAGGGCATGGTGCACAAACAGCAGCAGAAATACTTAAAAATTCATGTAATGTTGGATTTATGGAATTAGGTGCAAGATTAGGTGCTGAAAAGTTAAATGAGTATATTAAAAAATTAGGTTTTGGGAGTATTACAGGAATAGATTTACCAGGTGAAGCAGAAGGTATTGTGAAAAGTACCAATAGTATCAGTGATATTGATTTAGCAACAATAGCATTTGGACAAACTAATACATTAAATGCTCTTCAGCTTTTAACAGCAGTTAATGCAGTTGCTAATGGTGGAACTTTAATACAGCCTCATATTGTAAAAGAAATAACTCATAAAGATTCTAATGGAAATACTATTGTTGATAAGACAATAGAAGGAAAGAGTACAGAAAATGTGCTTTCAGAGAAAACATGCGCAACTTTAAGAGAGTATCTTGAAAGGACTGCTACACAAGATGCTGGAGCAGGGACTTTTGTCCAAGGATACGATATTGGAGGAAAAACAGGAACAGCTCAAAAGGTTGATCCAACTACAGGAGCATATTCAGCTGATAAATATATTGCATCAATGGTTGCAATGACACCAGTAGATGATCCTCAATTAACGGTATATATATCAGTTGATGAGCCAAGTACAGGTGTGTATTATGGTGGACAAGTAGCATCACCACTGATGAAAAAATTATTTTCTTATATATTCTCATATATTGAGTCTCCAACAGGTAAAGCTAGTTACTCAATTTCAAAAGATGTAGTTATACCTGAAATAAGAGGAAAATCAGTAGAAGAGGCTAAAACTATTTTAGAAGAAAATGATTTAGGATGTGAAGTTGAGGGAGAGGGAAATACTATTGTTTCTATAAACCCATATCCAGGAACTACTGTAAAAGCTGGTTCAAAGATAAAATTAACAGCATCTGCTAAATCTTCAATAGACAATAAAATAATTATGCCAGATCTTGCTGGAACAACAGTGGAATTTGCCATTAACCTTTTAGATAATTTAGGACTTCAATATGAATATGAAGGAAGTGGAAAAGTTGTTGAGCAGAGTATTTCTAGCGGAGAATTAATAAGTAGTGGTACAAAAGTGAAATTAGTATTTAAGGAAGAATCTGAATATTAGTGGAGGAAATAAGTGAAGGAGAAGAAAGCTAAAAAAAGAAGTAAGAAAATAAGCAGAAAAAAAAGCAAGAAGGGTATTGGTGATTTAGTAATATTCTGGACAATAGTTGTTTTAGTGGCAATTGGTTTTATAATGATATTTTCATCAAGTTCCTATTCAGCATATTTTGAATATAATGGCGATAGATATAAAATTGTTAAAAAGCAAATTTTATGGACAATTATAGGATTTGTTTCAATGTATATCACTATGAATTTTAATTATCATTATTATAAAAAATTAGCCAAACCAATATATATAAGTGTTTTTCTACTTTTGTTAGGTGTTATGGTAGGAGCAAAGCTAGGATTTACTAGCTTAGTTCCCAATATAAAAGGAGCTACAAGATGGATACATTTAGGACCACTATCAATACAACCTTCAGAGTTATCTAAATATGCTATTGTTATAGCATTAGCAACATTAATGGATAAGAGAAAAAGTAAAATAGTAGACTTTAAATCTGGAGTATTAGTCTATTTGGGTGTAGGAGCATTTATGGCAGGGTTAGTATTGTTACAAAATAGTTTAAGTGTTACCATAATAATAATGGCAGTGACACTTATAATGATTTATGTGGCAGGAGGAAAGTTTAGTCATGTATTTACTGTTGGTGTAATGGGAGTAATAGGAGCTATAGGTTTTATATTTAGTACATCATTTAGAAGAGCTAGATTTTTAAACTTTCTTGACCCTTGGCAAGATGCAACTGATGTTGGGTACCAACTTATACACTCTTTATATGCCATAGGATCAGGTGGATTTTTTGGTGTGGGGTTAGGTCAATCTAAGCAAAAAGCACTATATATTCCAGAACCATATAATGATTTTATTTTTTCAATTATAGTTGAGGAGACAGGATTTTTAGGTGGTATGCTGATAATAGCATTATTTATTGTATTAATTGCTGCTGGTATTAATGTAGCAATTAAAGCAAAAGATATGTATGGTAGACTTTTATCCACCGGGATAATATCAGTTGTGGCAATACAGCTTATAATAAATGTTGCAGTTGTAACTGGTAGTATGCCAGTTACAGGAATTCCAATGCCTTTCATAAGCTATGGAGGTACTTCTATGGTGTTTATTATGGCAGCAATGGGTATACTACTTAATATATCGAAAGTAAGTAAGAGTTTAGAAAAAAATGAATTGGCATAAAAAACTGTAGTAAGGCAAATAATATTGCCATACTACAGTTTTTTATATTGACAATAATATATTATATAAAATATACTAAAACGGTAGGAATACTAAGAAATGATGGAGGAGAATATGGAAAGTACGTTTTTAAGTGAATTTTTATTTATAACTGATATAAAAACCATAGCATTTATTGCGATTTTAGTGGCAATATTTATTTTAGTTAGGAAAATGGAGAAGAAGAAGATTAAATTCTCTACAAGGATGATTTCTGCTATGGGTATAGGTCTTGTGTTAGGATTTATTATTCAGTTAGTAGCGGGATTTCCAGAAAAGCCGTCTTCAGTAAGATGGATTGAGGAAGTTAGCAAATGGTATGGACTAGTTGGTAATGGATTTATGGATCTTTTAAAGATGCTAGTTGTACCTTTAATATTTGTATCTATAATAAGAGTTATTATAAACATGAAAGATGGTGTAAATTTAGGGAAGCTTACATCAAAATCATTATTAGTTTTATTAGGAACAACAACCCTTGCTACAATAGTAGGATTAGTTGTAGGAAATTTATTTAACTTAGGAGTGGGAGAAGTAGTAGCAACATCTAATACAGATATTAGAGAAATAACTTCTATAGTGGATACCATAAGAGGATTATTGCCTTCTAATCCAGTACAAGCAATGGCTGAAGGGAATATAGTTGCAGTTGTTATCTTTGCAGCATTTATAGGAACTTCTATGAAGAGATTAAATAAAAAATATAGTGATGTTATTAAACCAGCTTGGGATTTAGTTGAAGCATCTTATAAAATAATAACAAGTGTGGCAATGACAGTAATTAAATTTATGCCATATGCTGTAGTAGCTTTATTAGCAAATACAATAGCAGCTAGAGGTGTAAGTGCAATTTTAGGAGTAGTTGATTTCATTATTGCCTTATATGTAAGTGTGGCTATAATGTTTATAATTCATTTAATTATTATAGCTTTAAATGGATTAAATCCAATTAAATATGTAAAAAATGTTATGGAGCCTTTAATATTAGCTTTTACGTCAAGATCAAGTTTAGGTACTCTTCCAGTAACAATTGAAACTTTAACAGAAAAAGCAGGAGTTGATAATGGTGTTGCTAGCTTTGTAGGAAGTTTGGGATCGAATGCAGGAATGAATGGTTGTGCAGCAATATATCCAGCTCTAATGGCAATTACCGTAGCTAATATGTCAGGAACACCAATGGATTTTAGTTTCTATGGAATGTTATTAGTTATTATAGTAATAAGTTCTTTAGGAATAGCTGGACTTCCAGGAACAGCTACTATGGCAGTATCAGTAGTTATATCTGGTATGGGAATGGGATCATACTTCCCTCTATTAGGAGGAATAATAGCAATTGATCCTATATTAGATATGGGAAGAACAATGCTTAATGTAAATGGTACTATGGTTACAGCTGTAACTGTAGCAAATTCATTTGGTGATATAGATAAAGATAAATTTAATGAATAATTAGAATCAAAAGTCTTTGTAATTTATATTACAAGGGCTTTTACTATAGGAATGGTGATTTTAAATGATAATTTCAAGTAAAGGAAAATACGGATTAGTAGCTTTAATGGATATTTGTTTGTATTCAGGAAGTGAAGCTGTTACGCTAAAAAGTGTTTCGAAAAGGCAGAATATTTCTGAAAGGTATTTAGAACAAATTTTTTCTATACTTAGAAAAGGTGGTATAATAACATCTAAAAAAGGAGCACAAGGTGGATATTTTTTAGCTAGAACTGCAGCAGATATAACTGTAGGTGAAATTTTAAATATTTTAGAAGGAGATTTGAAAATAGTATCTCCCAGTGAAGAGAGAAATGATATAGAATGTTTTATGCAGAAGAATATTTGGAATAATATTAATAGGCAAATAGAGGAATACTTCGATTCAGTAACTTTAGAGGCGCTAGTAAAAGACTATATAGAAGGAAAAATTGCCATAATGTATTATATTTAAGCTTGCTATAAAAAATATAAAAAAATATTGACATATATGTTTAAATAATTTATCATTTAAGCATAAAGTTTTATGAAAATTAAATATCGAATCTTATCAAGAGTGGTGGAGGGACTGGCCCTGTGAAACCCAGCAACCTATTTTTAATTGAGAATTAAAAGTTTATGATTATGTATAAAAGTCTTAAGGGACTTTTTTACAATCGTATTTTATAGAAACTTAAGAGAATTTTTATAATTAAGTATCAATTGAATTTGTGGTGCTAATTCCTGCAGCTTTTAGCTGATAGATGAGAGAATGAATGAGTAATGTTTTTAACGTGCTGGATTTATTCTCCAGTACGTTTTTTTGTTTTACAGTAAGTAAAGTAGACGATAGGTGGGGATAACTATGATTAAATTAACGAGCGTAAAGAAGAATTTTGGTCATGTAGAGGTGTTAAAGGATATTTCAATTGAGATAAATGAAGGTGAAATTTATGGGCTTATAGGGCACAGTGGAGCTGGTAAATCAACCTTGCTTAGATGTATAAATGGTTTAGAGAGCTATGATGATGGCTCAGTAAATGTTATGGGCAAGGAAATTAAAAATTTAAATAAAAATGAATTAAGAGCCTTTAGAAAAGACTTAGGAATGATCTTTCAAAACTTTAATTTGCTAAATCGAAAGACTGTCTATAAAAATATAGCATTACCTTTAGAAGTATGGAACTATGATAAAGATAAGATTAAAGACAGAGTGTTGGAGCTACTAAAATTAGTTGATTTAGAAGATAAGGTAAATAGTAAACCAGGGCAATTAAGTGGTGGACAAAAGCAGAGAGTAGCTATAGCTAGAGCCCTTGCTTTAAATCCTAAAATTCTTTTATGTGATGAAGCTACATCAGCTTTAGACCCTAAAACAACAAAAGATATTTTAGCTTTATTAAACAAGATAAATAAAGAGTTAGGAATAACCATTGTAGTGGTTACTCATCAAATGGAAGTTGTAAAAGAGATATGTGAAAAGGTAGCGTTACTTGAAGATGGAATATTGGTTGCTAAAGGTGCTGTGGAAGAAGTATTCTTAAAACCAGGAATATCCATAAAGAAATTTTTAGGTGAAGAAGAAAATGATACATTACCAACAAGTGGAGTAAATATAAGAATTTTATTTCCAAGCAAATGTTCTGAAAGTGCAATTATAACTAGGATGGCAAGAGAACTAGAAATAGATTTTTCTATAGTTGGAGGAAAACTTGAAAAATTCAGGGAGGATGTATTAGGAAGTTTGGTAATTAATATTGATAAAAGTCAAAAAGATATGGTTTTATCATACTTAGAAGATAAAGATATTATTTTGGAGGTGCTAAAGTAATGGCTGATATAATATTAAAAGCATTTAATGAAACAGTATTTATGACATTTTATTCAACAATATTCTCAGTGATTTTTGGTTTTATCTTAGCTGTAATATTGACAATTTCAGCAGAAGATGGTTTAAGGCCTAATAAGGTTGTCTATAAAATCCTTGATGTGATAATAAACATATTAAGAAGTTTTCCATTTATTATTTTGATGGTATTTATAATTCCGTTAACTAGAGCTATAGTGGGAACTTCTATTGGCAAAGAAGCAGCCATTGTTCCATTAACCTTTGCTGCAGCACCTTTTGTAGCAAGAATTATCGAATCATCACTTAGAGAAGTAGATAAAGGAGTTATTGAAGCAGCAAAATCTTTTGGAGCATCAGATTTTCAAATTATTTTTAAGGTTATGTTAAAAGAAGCAGTGCCTTCTATAGTGTCAGGACTTACTCTTACAATTATTAGCATTATAGGGTATTCAGCAATGGCAGGAACAGTTGGTGGGGGAGGACTTGGTTATTTAGCGGTTAGCTATGGTTATCAAAGATTCCAAAAAGATGTGATGATTATAACAGTAATAATATTGATAATAATAGTACAAGCGTTACAAATGCTAGGTAATTATTTATATAAAAAGTTAAACAAATAATTTAGGGGGAATTAATATGAAGAAAAAATCAATTTTATCACTAGCACTAGCAGGTGTTTTAACAATGGGGTTAATTGGGTGTGGCAGCAAAAATACAGCAGATGATAAGACTATAAAAATAGGAGTAACACCAGTACCGCATAGGGAAATTGTTGAGCATGTAATACCAGTATTAGAGGAAAAGGGATACACAGTAGAAATTGTGGAATTTTCAGATTATGTTCAACCAAATACATCATTAGAAGATGGTGCATTAGATGCTAACTATTTTCAAACTTTAGCTTATTTAGAAGAATTTAATAAAAAAAATGGTACTCATCTAGTAAGTGCATCAGAAATACATGTGGAGCCAATGGGCGCATATTCATATAAATATAAAAGTATTGATGACATAGAAGATGGTGCAACAGTAGCGATACCTAATGATCCAAGTAATGAGGCTAGAGCACTTAATGTATTAGTTTCAGCAGGACTTATAAAGGTTAAAGATGGAGAACTTATTACGGTGGCAGATATAACTGAAAATCCAAAGAATTTACAATTTAAAGAATTAGAAGCAGCTCAGTTACCTAGAGCACTTGATGATATTGATATAGCAGTTATTAATGGAAACTATGCTTTAGATGCTGATTTAGATGTAACAAAGGATGCTTTATTTGTTGAAGATGAAAATTCACAAGAAATGAAAGCTAGAAGAAATGTATTAGCTGTTAAAGAAGGAAATGAAAGTAGTGAAAAAATTAAAGATTTAATAGAAGTGTTAACTTCAGATGATGTTAGAACATTTATAGAAAAGCAATATAAAGGTGCGGTAGTACCAGTATTCTAAATAAGAAATTTTATATTTCCTCCTAAAGGGGCTAAAATTAAGGAGGATTAATAAGAAATCTGCTAATCATCAATGAAAAAAAGATGGTTTAGAAAAATAAAAAGCAGTAATAAATATAAGCAATAAATATAGGGAAACGTATATGTAAACAGCATGCAAAGCATGCTGTTTTAATTTGTGTTTAAATATTTACATCAGTATATTTTCTTAGCTAAAATGACACAAGATTATATAAAATAAAATATAGTATAATGAGATTTTTTTGTATAAGGAGATAAAGTTATGTCATTATGGGGATTATATCCATTTGGTGGAGGAGCTGAAATAGGACACATAGGAGCATATGGCGAAAGGGAGAGTACTATTGTATTAGAAGCAGTATTAGAGGCTCAAAGGCATTTGGAGAGAAATGGGGAAAAAACTATAATTACAAGGGAAATGGATGAGTATATAAGTGCCAGTAAGAGAAAGGGTATAATAAAAGATAGTGAAATAGAAATATTAGTTATTTTTCGCATGAACAGTAGTGATGATATAAACATAAAAGGTGTAAAAGTAGCTTATGTAAATAGAACAGGTGATATGGAATATTTAGCACAACTTATAAAGTGTGAAATACAAAGTGAGTTAAATACAGCAGATTGTGGAGTAATAAATGAAAGTAATTTATATAAGGATATTAATTGCAATGCAGTAATTGTTTATGGTGAGTACATTAGCAATATTAAAGTTATGGAGAATTTTGATAGTAAAAAATATGGTTATATGGTGGCTAAAGCATGCTTAGCATATAAGGATAAGGTGCTTTTAAGCAGTGAAAGAATGGTTCCTAAAAAAATGCAGAAAAGAGCCTATAGAGTATGTGTAGGATATTATAAGGATTATGATTCAGCAATGGATAAAGTTTTACAACTTAATGAAGATGGTGTAAAAGATGCTTATGTAGTACCTTATGAAGGAAATTAAATAATAGAAAATTAATGAAGGAATTCCTGGAGGAATTCCTTTTAAATAGTATTCTTAAAGTTTTCAATTTCTTCTTCATGAAGAGTTTCATTTTCTAAAAGTAGAAGAGCTAGCTTATCAAGAGATGATTTATTATTATTTAATAAATCTATAGTTTCCTGATATAAATTATTTATAAGAAGTTTTGCTTCTTCCACAATTATATTACCATAGCCTGATGTAAGATTACCTAGGTTGGATATTTTTAATAGCCCTAAACTTTCACCCATACCATATTCAGCAATCATAGCAATGGCAATATCAGTTACTTGCCCTAAATCTCCTTGAGCACCAGTTGAAATCTGACTTTTATTAAAAATAAGTTCCTCAGAAGCTCTACCACCTAAAAGAACCATGATTTTTGATTTTAAATAATTAATTCGTTGATAGCTGCTATCTTGAGGAATGGTGATTGTATAGCCACCAGCACCTTTAGTAGTAGGGATTATACTTATCTTTGAGATAGTTTCTTCAGGTAGTACAATTAACGATACTAGTGCATGACCTGCTTCATGATATGCTGTTAATAATAAATCTTCCTTCTTCAAATGTGAACGTTCTTTCTTGTTAGCTCCAGCTAGTACAAGGGAGAAAGCATCATTTATTTCATTAGAAGTAATGGAGCCTTTATTTCGTTTAGCAGCTAGAATGGCAGCTTCGTTTATTAAACTTTCTAGTTTGGCACCAGAAAAATAAGCTGTTTTCTTAGCTAGGCTTTCTATATTTATTGTTTCATGAGGTTTATTTTTTAGGTAAAGCTTTAATATTTGTTCACGTGCTTTCAAATCAGGAAGTGATACCTCCACATGCCTATCAAAACGTCCAGGTCTTAATAAAGCAGAATCTAAAGTGTCTAACCTATTGGTAGCAGCTATTACAATTATTCCATCAGAATCATTAAAACCTGACATTTCAGTAAGTAGTGCATTTAAAGTCTGATCACGTTCATCATTACCTGTAGAAGAAGCATTTCCACCAGATCTTGTTTTACCTATAGCATCGATTTCGTCGATAAAAATAACAGCTTTTCCATGAGATTTAGCTTTTTTAAATAGGCTTCTTATTCTACTGGCTCCTACACCAGCATAAACTTGTATAAAGTCTGAGCCGCTTAAAGCATAAAATGGTACACCAGCTTCACCAGCTACAGCTTTTGCTAAAAGCGTTTTCCCTGTACCAGGAGGGCCATAGAGAATAATTCCTTTAGGCATTTTTGCTCCATAAGAGCTATATTTTTCAGGTGTTTTCAAAAAGTCTACGATATCATTTAAACTTTCTTTAGCTTCAGCATTTCCTGCTACTTTACTAAAGTCATAGCTATTTAAATCTTTATTGCTAAAATCCTGTAGATTTAATTCACCAAAGGATGATTTTGACGTAAAGCCTTTGTTGAGTTTAAGAAACACTATGGCAAAAATTGATATTATCAAAATAGTTGCTGGTATAGTTTTGCTAAGAGGAGCAACAGGTTCTTCTACAACATCTATATTATTAAGTAGTAAATTTTCTTTAAAATTTTCAGAATTAGGATTATCTGTTAGGTAAGTGTATCCATCTTTTAAAGTAACTAAAATCTTTGATGATGAATTAAAGGATACCTGTGAAATTTCCTCGTTATTTAAATCTTCAAGAAAATTAGAATAAGTTTTACTATTTTTAGTTTTGGGATATAAAGAGGAAAAGCCCAACACTATTAAAGAGAGTACAGCGGTGATTATTGGGATTAAAATTATCTTAAATTTATTATTTTTCAATGATAGTCCTCCTTTGTAAATAACCTTAAATTAATTTTATTATAGACTTAAGAAATAAAAAGTCTAATAAAAGACATATTATTTACCAATGAAATTACTGGAAAAGGTTTAGAGGTTAGAAGTTAGAAGTAACTTTAAAAATTTATTTAAATGAAGTATACTTTTTATATATGTTTCGGTAAGTGGAAAATTATAACTATATTCGGGGGATTGAAGGAATGAATATTACAAAAATAAAAGTGAATTTAACAGGAGAAGATTTATTAAGTATTTATAGTGAATTTGTATCTGTTGAAGGGCTTGAAGTAAAAAATATTGAAATAAGTGATGGAATAAATATTACAGGAAGGCTTAATAAAGGATTTAATATTGATTTTTTAGTAAATTTAAAATTTGAATCTTATGAAAATAACATAATAAAAATAGAGATAACAAAAATAAAAGTATTAAATATTGGAATTTTAAAATTTATTAAAAATATGGCTATAAAGTATCTTTTAAAATCTTTTAAGGAAAAGGGAATCACTTATAATAAAGGGAAAGTTGAAATAGAGTATAAGTATGTATTAAAAGATGTGTCATATGTGGATTTTGATATAGAAAATATTTTTTGCTATTTAGGATGTGTAAATGTGGAAGTAAGTAATGTACAAGTTTCTACAGCAGGATTGATTAAGAAAGATGTACAGCTTATAGATAGAAGTGTAAAAAATGATGTTTACCAAGAAGAAGAAATTAAAAAAGTAGAAGATTGCTATACTGTAGGAAGGGAAAAAGTTAAGGAAAAAATGCCTATAAAGATTAAGAAATATAGTGATTATATACTTATAATACCTGATATTATAGCATTGATTTATAGGCTTTTGAAGGATAAGAGAGTGCCTATTAAGACAAAGGTAATTATATCTTCAGTGATATGCTATATGGCAGTACCAAGTGATATAATACCGGATAAGATTCCTTTCATTGGAAAGATTGATGATATTGCTATGGCTTTTTTTGCCTTAAATAAGATAATTGAAGATGTTCCAGCAAAAGTAATCTTGGAAAATTGGGGTGGAAAAAATAATATAGTGATAGTATTAAAAACTGCTGCACAATATGTTACAGATTTTACTGGTGCGAAAAATGTAGAAACTATCTATGGTATAATAGATGAAATAGTTTCAATATAAAGATGATAATTAAGGGAGCAGATGTTGATGGCAAAAAAAGTATATGCAATAAAAGAAGGTTTTGATTCAACAAATAATAAAAAAGTAGAAAATATTGTAGTTAATACATGGGCTGAATGTTTAAAGTATGTTAAAGGTGTTAAAGGAGCAAAATATAAAAGTTTTGAAAGTATGGTAGATGCCAATGAATTCTTAAATAATTCCAATGATGTATTAAAGAAAGAAGATAATAACTATCCTATGGACTGTTTGCATATATATGTGGATGGAAGTTATAATATGGCTACGAAGCAATACTCATATGGTCTTGTTGCCATGAAGAATAATATCATAGAATATATTGATGGAGGCATTGGAATTAATGATTCTAGTAGAAATATAAGGCAGATAGCAGGAGAATTAGATGCTACTGTTAGAGGTGTAGAGTATGCCAAGAAAAATCATGAGAAAAAAGTTGTTATTTTCCATGATTATATAGGCATATGCTATCATGCAACAGGGTTCTGGGAAAGGAAAGAAGAATCATCAAAAATATATTATGAAAAGATGCAAAACTTCATAAATAGCGGTATGGAAATCATATTTGTAAAGGTAGATAGCCATACTGGAGATTTGTTTAATGAACTAGCAGATGAGATATGTAAGGAAAAGTTGAGAATAGCTTCTGATAAAATTGTAGAAAAATGGCTAAGTAGTAATGAAATTAAAGTGGTAAGTGAAGAAGTAAAAGAAAAGCTTTCTAAATTAATTACTAAATATAGTGAAAATATTATAGTGGTTGGTGATGAAAGAAAAGAAGAAGCTGAAGAAGAAAGTTTTGAAGTTTTAATGAAAGAATATGCTGAAAATAAAGATAGAATTATGAATGAAATATCTAAATTAAGTGAAGAAAAGAAAGAAGATTTTATTGAATATCTTCTTCAATATACATTAAAGAAATAGAAAAAATTACATTTTAACTTGCTGATTAGATCTTATTTATTTTACATATAATATTTATGGTGAAATAAGTGAGGTGTTAATAATGAAAATAGTTAAATCAATGATGTTGGGATTAGCCATTGGAACTGTTATGGGAATTGTGATGTTTCCAGAATTCGATAGAAAAACACAAAGAAACATAAAGAGAGCTAAGAAAAGAGCTAGATGTATGGCTAATGATACATATGACAATATTATGTGTTATATGAAGTGAGTTTTATAACTATATTTATTTTAATAAAAAACTGCTATAAAAATAGAGGGCACTGAAAAATTTAATGTTTTTCAGTGCCCTCAAAAAATGTAGCAGTTTTTTTTATTAATATCGTATTTATATTAGAATAAGTAAAAAAAAATATATATTTGGATAAATTTATGATATAATTAATATATATAGGGAAAATTGGTATATATTTATATAAATTTACTGTAAAGGATGAATAATTACATGGAAATTCTATCATTAGGCGAAAAAATCAAAAGAATAAGAAAAGAATTAAATATGACATTGAAAGACTTAGCAGGTGATAGAATAACACCTGGGCAAATAAGTTTAGTTGAGTCTGGAAGATCTAATCCGTCAATGGATTTATTGGAGTACTTAGCTGGAGCTCTTAATACATCTGTGGAATATCTAATGGAGTCAGAGGAAACACAAGCTGAAAAAATAAGTATTTATTACGAACAGATTGCAGAATCATATATATTAAATGGTGGATATATAACAGCAGAAAAATATATAGAAAATGCTTTGTATTATGATGAAAAGTTTCATTTAGAATATAGAAAAGCTAAGAAATTATTCTTGAGAGCTAATATATGTATGAGTAAAAATGAATTAGTTCTAGCTCAACAATTTTACCTATCAGCTAATGTTATATTTATAAAGAATAATAATTATGAAGAGGTTATTAAGACATTCTTGAATTTAGGAAAGATAACATTGAAGCTAAAAGCATTTCATTCAGCAACTAGCTATTTACGTCAAGCTGAAAAAGTATATATTGATAATAATATAGGAAATGATTTTTTACTTGGAGAAATATATTATCAAATGGCAGATGCCTATTATAAGGTAGAAAATATTTCGCAATCAATAAATTATTCTTTCCTAGCTAAGCAGAAGTTCCAACAGATACATAATAGAGAAGAGTATGCAAAAGCATTATTATTATTATCAGAAGACTATAATAAGAAAGGCGATTTAGTTAATGCCATAAAATATTCTCAAAAGACACTGGAAGTTTACAAGGAATTACAGCAAGAAAAGAGTATATCAAATATAGAAAATAATTTAGGGAAGTTATTCTATGAATTTGATAATTTAGAAGAATCATTTAAACATTTTGAAATAGCTAAGGAAATAAGATTAAAGAGTAAAGATGGAAGCATTATTGAAACGCTTATTAATATTTGCGAAAATTATATTAAGCTTAAAAACTTAGACAAATGTGAAGAGGTTTTAGATGAAATACGTAGCTTAATGAATGAAAGTAGTATTCCTCAATTAGTTGAATATAATCTTTTATGGTATAGAATTTATATGATTAGAGAAATGTACAAGCAAGCAGAGAATATACTAATAGATACATTTAATCTAGCAAAAAACAATGGACTAGAGAAGAGAGCAGCACAAGTTGCTATAATTATTGGTAAATTATATATAGATCTAAAAAAAGATGGCGAAGCAGCTGAATATTTAAATCAAGGAGTTACAATATTTAAGGAGTTAGGTATTCTAAATAATTAAGTTATTTGGGGGTAGGAATGGAAATATTATCAACTGGAGAAAAAATAAAAAGAGCCAGAGTTTATAAAGGGATAACACTTAAGGAACTATGTAGTGATGAAATATCTATCTCTAAAATGAGCTGTATTGAAAATGGAAAAATAAAGGCAGATAGTGAAGTATTACAGTATATTTCTAAAAAAATTGATATAGATTATAACTATCTAGTTCAAGATGTTTATGAACAAATAGAAGAAAATCTTAATTTATTAAGAAATAATAAAGTACCACTTAATAAAATAGATGAATTTATAAATTATAATTTAGAGTATGCTATGGATTATTCATACTTAGACTTAGCATTTGAGTTAATTCATAGATTATTAAATTTTTATGTTGAAAATAATAAAATTGAAAATATACAGCTTCTTATTTCGCAATATTATGATTTATATCAAAAAAGTAGCAGTGATAAAAATACTTTGATTTATTATAATGATATGGCTTCATTTTTTATGAAGATGAAAGAGTATAATGAAGCAATTAATTATTTCTCAAAGATAAGGGAAGTAATTGAAGAAAATGGAATAAGAGATAAGAAGGGGTATGTATATACTTGTTTCAGAGAGGGGCTTTGCTACAAAGAAACTAATGAAATACAAGAGGGATATAATAAACTTATGAATGCCGTAAAATATATAGATTATATTGAAGATAATAAGGATAAAGGAAAAATATATCAAGAGTTTGCTAATTTAAATATATTGTTAAATAAAGTTGAGGCAGATAGATATATAAATCTTGCAAGAAGATATCAAGGTAATGATTTAGTTGAAGTTGCAAATTCAAAAGCAGAAAATGGAAAATATTACTTTGCCATAATGGATAATGTTAAGGCAATAAATGAAATAAAAGAATCTATAGATATTTTCCCAAAGGAAAATGAAAGAGAATATGTGAAATTTCTTATAAAATGTATTTGTACTTTATATTATAATAATGAACTTGATTTAGCTGTTTCTATTTGTGATACTGCTTTGAATTTAGCTATATGCTTTAATGACTTACATCTTATTGAAAGAGCATATTATTTTAAAGGAATGCTTTTACAAAAAAATAATAAATATAGAGAAGCAGAAATGTATATGAATTTATCTACAGATTCTTTATTTAGATTTGCCAATAAAGAAGAGAGATATAAGAGATGTCTGGAAATGGCTGATTTATATTATAATTTAAATGAACCAAAAGAATGTATAAAATATTTTACTTTAGCTATGAATTTAGAAAAGAAGCTATAAAAGATAAGCAAAACTGCTTATCTTTTTATAAATAATTGTTATTTTATGTTTCGTAAAATTATTAGTTTTGCACCGTATCCATTTAATTCAGTAATTATATTTAAGACAGAATTTTTTTTGCTGTATTTAAATTCAATTTTAGGATAAGAAGCTTTATGGAGTATTTCTTTTTCTTCTTTGTTAAGTCTTTTAGGAGAGCCCATAGAAAGCCAATAGTTATAGGAAGAACCCGTGCTTTCATCGATGGTATAAGTGATTATCCTTGTTGAACTTTTTAAATTAGCTATATTTAAAGAGTATTTCTTTTTAAAGGATTTTTTTAATATACCATTTTTATAGATAGTGTCATATTTAGCTAAAGAGTCCATATCGTTATTATGACAATATAGAAGTATAGCACATAGGTCATCAGATTTAGTTACGATACAACCATCATCAATGGATACTATTTCATCAGCCAGCTTGCTTAAAAGATAAAAAGCATAATAAGATGGTTTACGTATCCCCATATCATTAACAATTCCAGAGGCTCCAATAAATACTTCGTTAGTGATGTTGGTAGCTTTTTCTAACACATCAAAATTTCTTAAAAATGAAAGGTTATCCTTTTTAAAGATAGTACTGTGTATTATATAAGGAAGCATGTAAGAAGTGTCATATATTTGATTTAAAGTGTTTTCAATGATAAAATCATTATCCAAAATTTCGAAATTAAATTCACTATTTAGAAAATCTAAAAGATTATTTTTAATTTCTTTGTTTATGGTAGAAGAAAATTGAAATTTTAAGTGTTCTATAGGTGAAAAATCTAATGCTGAAAAATATTCAATAAAGCTTTTTAAAACATTTCTATATTTTTCGGTGGTAAAGGTTAAATTATCAATAACTATTAATGGTTTTATGTCAATATCATAAAGAAATTCTAATACAGATTTAGCTCTATTCCAATTATAAAAGTCAGAATCTATGAAGACCCCCATATCGTTATGGAACATCTTTTCCAGTCTACCATAAGTAAAGTGTATTTCTTCTTGCACCTCTTCTAAAATATCTTTATTATCTTCAATTAACAGGTCGAAAGCTTCACCGAGATTTAGAATATCTTTGAAATTATTATCAAATATATTTAATGATTCATTCATGTTTATATGTATATTCCAAAGTTTATTTTCAAAATTAAACCTATCATAGTTTTCTAAATTATATGATAATAAATTAAGAGCATTATTTAAATCTAAGGAAGTAACATTTTTGGAATTATCAAAATCCTTTTCGTTTAAATAATATTTCTTTCTGTATTGAAGGGGGGTACAACCAAAATATAATTTAAAGTTTTTATTATAATAACGTACATGGGAAAAACCTATTTCTTCAGATATTTCAGTTATACTCATAGAAGTATCTAAAAGAAGTTTAATTGATTCCTCTATACGAGTAAGATTTATTAAATGAGTAAAACTGTGGCCAGTAGCATATTTAATTTCATGAGATAAATAATGTGGACTAAGAAATTCCTTTTTAGCTATTTCCTGTAAGGTTATATTATTGTTATAATTATTAAAGATATACTTAGAGATTCGATGATATCTATCTAGTTGTTCTGATTTTTCTTTAAGCTCCTCTTTATCGGTAGTAAGGTAGTGAAAATTATTTATTAAATGATAAAGCAAGTTGATTAGAATATCTTCTATTTGTTCGTCAAAATCATCTAGAGTCTGAACAAATTCACATAATATTTTGCAAAGAAGAGATTTAAGCTCATCATATTTTTCGCCACTTTGATCCTCTTCATCGTTAGAATTAGTATAAAAGAAAACATTTCTAATATCCTTATAATATTTTTCGAAGAAATCAGGATCGATTTGAAATATCAACACTTTATTATCACTTTCGCTGGAGAATGAATGACATTCATCAGGGTTAATTATTTCAACTTCATTTTCTTTTAAAATAAAACTATCTGTATCTATGGAAATATTTATAGTTCCCTCCAGTACATAAATGATCTCGGTGGAACTATGCCAGTGAGTGGGATAATTATGAATATTATAATACGAAATATTCACTGGTAGATTTAAAGAATAGTTTATATATTGCTTTCTCAAAATTTCACCTCTTTTATCTAAAATTATCTTTTTTACTATCTTAAGCTTATGGTAAATATTATATCAATTAATTTATTATAAAACAAAAATACTGGTAATAATATAAAAAGAAAAAAGATAAAAATATACTTTGACTTTCTTTGACTTTTATATTACTATAATAATATAGTAAGAAAAAAATAAACGAGGTGAAATAAATGAACGTTGAAAAAATGACATTAAGAGTACAACAAGCATTAAATGACGCCAATTTAACAGCAGTAAAATATAGTCATCAACAAATTGATATAATTCACTTATTTTCTGCTTTATTAGAACAAGAAGATGGATTGGTACCTAATATTTTCACAAAGATGGGTATTAATATAAAAATGATGAAATTAGATGTTGCATCAGCTTTAGAAAGAATGCCAAAGGTATCAGGCAGTGGTTCTGAAGGTGCAGGACCATATATAACAAGGGATATTGATAGGGTGCTTATTGCAGCAGATGAAATAGCAAAAGAATTTAAAGATTCATATATAAGTGTAGAACATCTTATGCTTGCTATATTAGATGTAGATAAAAAAGGATCAACTAAAGAGATTTTAAATAAATATGGTGTTAATAAGAAGAGCTTTATGAAAGTACTTCAGGAAGTAAGAGGAAGCCAAAGAGTTGATACACAAGATCCAGAAGGAACATATGATGCTCTTGCTAAATACGGTACGAATCTTGTGGAGCTAGCTAAGAAGCATAAGCTTGATCCAGTTATAGGAAGAGATGATGAAATAAGAAGAACAGTAAGAATACTTTCTAGAAGAACTAAGAATAATCCAGTGCTTATTGGTGAGCCAGGTGTAGGTAAAACTGCTATTGTAGAAGGGCTTGCTGAAAGAATTGTTCGAGGAGATGTACCAGAAGGTCTAAAGGATAAGATTATCTTTTCATTAGATATGGGTTCATTGATTGCTGGAGCAAAGTATAGAGGTGAGTTTGAAGAAAGATTAAAAGCTGTATTGAAAGAAGTTCAAAATAGTGAAGGAAGAATTATTTTATTTATTGACGAAATCCATACTATTGTTGGTGCTGGTAAAACAGATGGGGCAATGGATGCTGGTAATTTAATTAAGCCACTTTTAGCTAGAGGAGAACTTCACTGTATAGGTGCAACAACCTTTGATGAATATAGACAATATATAGAAAAGGATAAGGCTCTAGAGAGAAGGTTCCAACCAGTAATTGTTGATGAACCATCAGTGGAAGATGCAATTTCTATTTTAAGAGGGTTAAAAGAAAGATTTGAAATTCATCATGGTGTTAGAATTCATGACTCAGCATTAGTTGCAGCAGCAAAATTATCAGATAGGTATATATCAGATAGATATTTACCAGATAAGGCTATAGATCTTATTGATGAAGCAGGTGCTATGATAAGAACAGAAATAGATTCTCTACCATCAGAGCTTGATGTTGTAAGAAGAAAGCTTATGCAACTTGAAATTGAAAAAGAAGCATTGACTAAGGAAAAGGATGAAGGTTCTAAAAAGAAGTTAGAAGCTCTTGAAAAGGAATATGCAGAGCTTAAGGGTAAAAATGATGAAATGACTGCCAAATTTGAAAGAGAAAAAGGTTCCATAGATAAACTTAAAGAGTTGAAGAGTAGGCTTGATGATGCTAGAGGAAACTTAGAGCAAGCTCAAAGAAATTATGACTATAATAAGGCAGCTGAAATACAATATAGTGAAATTCCATCATTAGAAGAAGCTATTAAGCAGATGGAAGTAGAGGTAAAGGAGAATTATGAAGGTGCACTTCTTAAGGAAGAAGTAACTGAGGAAGAAGTTTCTCAAATACTTTCAAAATGGACAGGAATTCCAGTATCTAATCTTCTAGAAGGTGAAAGAGAAAAATTATTAAGACTAGAAGATGAAATGGAAAAGAGGGTTATTGGTCAAAGTGAAGCAGTTACCGCAGTTACATCAGCTATTTTAAGAGCTAGAGCTGGATTAAAGGACATAAATAGACCAATAGGATCATTCATCTTTTTAGGTCCAACAGGTGTAGGTAAAACAGAACTTGCTAAAACACTTGCTAGAAATCTTTTTGATTCAGAGGAAAATATCATCAGAATTGATATGTCTGAATATATGGAAAAGCATACAGTATCTAGATTAGTTGGAGCTCCTCCAGGATATGTTGGCTATGAAGAAGGTGGGCAGCTTACTGAGGCAGTTAGAAGAAAACCATATAGTGTAATTCTTTTTGATGAAATTGAAAAGGCCCATGAAGATGTCTTTAATATCTTCCTACAAATATTAGATGATGGAAGACTTACTGATAATAAAGGTAAGACTGTAGATTTTAAAAATACAATAATTATTATGACATCTAATATAGGAAGTAACTATTTGCTTGAAAATACTTCTGAAGAAAGTATAGATCCTAGCATAAGAGCTTCCGTTATGGATGAATTAAAGATGAGATTTAAGCCGGAATTCTTAAATAGGGTTGACGATATAATTATGTTTAAACCATTATCTGAATCAGGTATCACAAAGATTATTGATATATTTGTTGGTGAAGTTGCCAATAGATTAAAAGATAGAAATATAACTTTAGAAATTACACCAGCAGCTAAGCATATCTTGGCTGTTGAAGGTTACGATCCAGTTTATGGAGCAAGGCCACTTAAGAGATTTATTCAAAATACTCTAGAAAATAACCTTGCTAGAAAGATAATCTCTGGAGATGTACATTATGGTTCACATGTAATTGTTGATGGCCATGATGATGAAATAGTAATAAAAAGTGAATAATAAATATCAAGGATATGGAATAAGTCATATCCTTGTTTTTGTAATTAATATGATTTAATTTTATTTGACAAACTTTTTTTTGTTGATAAAGCTAATATAATAAGTCCAGTGGCAATAATTATAGCTGAAATAAAGAAAGGTAATTTATTTCCAAGTTCAAATATAAATCCTGCAGAAAGTGAACCAGCAACCATACCTATAGCTTTACAAGAATTAAGAATACCCATCAATGAGCCATAGTTTCCATTAGATAGTTTGGTTATTAAAGTTTGTTGAAGAGGAATATGCATACTTGCTAATGAAGCAAAAAGTATTGCTGCACAAAAGAATATTGTTAAATTATTGCAATAAACCATAAGTAATAATGTTAAGCTTAAAAGTAAAGTAATTATTTTAAAAACATTAATTTCTTTAAAGTATTTTGTAAGTAGTGGTGTGAAAAATAAGTTCACTGTAAATCCGACTATACCAGCTATAGCTAAGAAAGCACCTATAAATGTTGATGATAAATTTAATACATCTTCTATATAATAATTTATTGTCGAATTATAACTTGTGGAAGCAAAGAAAAATAATATTATTACGATAAAAACTGACATTAAGTTTTTATTAGTAAAAGTTGAATTAGTATTAGATTTATTTTTCTTAAAGTATATTTTTTCACTTGAAGGTGTTATAGTTTCATTCAATAAAAAGTATACAGATATAGCTAATATCATACAGAAAATAAATTGTACAATAAATGTAATTTTATAGTTATTACGTCCAATAGTACCACCCAAAAGAGAACCAAGAGCAGAACCAATTGTACTAGTTGCTGAATAGTAAGTTATATACTTAACTCTTGTTTCTTTAGTGGTTATATCAGTAATATAAGCCATAGAAGTAGTTAGATAGCTTACTACAAAAAAACCACCTGTAAATCTAAAAAGAAGAATTATTAACGGGTTAGTTACATATCCAAATCCCAATTGACTAAAACCATATCCTAAAGCACCTAATATTAAAAATTTAATTCTTCCCTTATTATCGGATAATGTTCCCCATAGTGGAGAACCAATAAAGTTTCCAATAGCCATTACTGCAAATAAAATACCAAACATAAAAGATGGTAAACTTAATGATTTCATAAGCATAGGTGTTACTGGATGTGCCATGCTGAAAGTTAATGAACTAAATAGGGTAAGTAATAATATAAATATTAAAGATTTGTTTTTCATTTTTTCCTCCTGTGTAATGAATATATTTTATGGAGATATATTACCATAATAGAGATGGGATTGGAAACGTTAATTAGTTAAGTGGAATAGAGTTATAGTTAAGTTGGCTTGTAGCTTATGCAAAGCCGAGTTAAGACGCCTTTGTTTAGTTAAGAATTAACGCTACGCTAATTAACACTTCGTTAGTTAAACCGTTGCTGTTAAGTTAACCGCTTCGCTAATTTAGGATGAAACGCCTAATGTAGTTTCTAAAAGTTAACTTTTTAAAACTTTGAGCAAAGTTTTAAAAAATTGTTGACATATGTAGAACTTGTCTATATAATATTAAAAGTAGTCGACAGACACATGCGTGTTTAGCTCAGCTGGATAGAGCAACGCCCTTCTAAGGCGTGGGCCAGGAGTTCGAATCTCTTAACACGCACCATGTATGGTGGACGTAGTTCAGTT